>JBFFJV010000106.1:0-7898 GCA_041555695.1 Thiohalomonadaceae bacterium
CATTGGTGTAGTTTGCGGAGGTGAAGAATTAAGTGCACGAGTTCACCAATGGAAGGTCGATTTCAAACAGAGTGACACCAGATTAAGCATTTCCGGGGCCGGAACAGTTACGGGATGGGCTGCCCCTGGGACCGGAACCGTTACGGGGTGGGCTGCCCCCTGGAGCCGGGGTCGAAAGGGCGGGTAACTAATCCGCCCTACACCTATGGGTACCCATGAGTAATAAATTCAGTACGTTACAACAAGCAGAAAATATGCAATTACCCATACATACCCATATTTCATCATCGTTTTGTCACACACAGGTCACAATAGCTCCCTGTATGCTCCCTGGCTTAGGTCACATTATTCTGCCCACTGAAATTTGTCGGGTGTCCATTGCGCAGTAAATTGGCGCTGCTCCGCAATAGCTTGATAGATAGGTTCAAGCAGGCTCTGCACTACAGCTACAACCTCTGCAAAATCCATATCCCGATTCAAACCGTTCTTGTTCAGAAAGGCCTGCCACTGAATCTGCTTACCATGCTCCTGCTTAAAAGCATCCGAAAACAGGTACAGCGGCTCATCTGAAATTGTCGTTTTCCTTCGTTCGAAGGTGGCTTTAACTGCCTGTGCGAGAAGATGGCCATCAAGCCTCATAGTGTGAGCTATGACCCGTATATCGTAAAAATCCTTCATGCGGCTGTTGGCGATACCGAGCATCACCATCGCTTGAAACTTCTCTGCAATTACCCCGTAGACCGGGTAGATGCGTAACTGCGGTGGCGGAAAATCGAGAAACGATGGAAGCTCTGCCTCCTCAGGCTCAGGCACCACCACATCATCAAACGCTATATCGATTTGAAATGGGATACGGGCCTTAGTCAACCATGCATACCCCGTTAACCGCACTCCAGGATAATCGGCCTCCTCCTTAATCTCGATGCCACTCACCGACTCCACATCGAAAACCAAACCATCGTCATCATCCTGCCCAACCACCTGACGAAACACCTCTACCAGATGCGGAACTTCATTATTACCGAAGCTCAGTAGATCAATATCACGAGTGGGACGATGGAAATCCTCATTCCATATCCAGAACAACAGTGCACCTTTGAGCAGAAATTGCCTGGCATAGTCACTATGACCCAAACGATAGAGAAGGCGCTGCATCACATACTGGCGCAGCACATAATCAAAATCCTCCTGGCGCTCTCGGGCAAGGTTACGCAGCCTCTGCCGCACTGATGCGGCAATATCTTTTGCCATTAAGCTAACCCTCCCATCACACCAGACTCTCCAGATAAGGCTGCATCACCTTCTTCACCCGGCAGATCTCTGCATACTTAAGCAGCTCATCCATGGAGAATTTACGCGTCATCCAGCCTTCTCGTAGCGCTTCCAGTGCTACATCCAGGCCAATCTTATTGCGATATTTGAAACAATCTGCAACGGTTTTGGCAGGGGAGAACACTTTAATCGGTACCCCATTAGCAGAGTGCATCTCTACTCCTGCGCTTAGGGCCTCAGCAGACATAGTTATAAAACGGACAGGAGGATAGGAGATCTTTGGCCGCCAGCTCTTACGGTCGATAGCCAGCCAGATCTGATGGGGATTCTGGGTAGTCATCTCGTGGAAATTAAGAGCTGACAGCAGCGCCACAACAGCCTTTGGTGCAAGCTTGCTAACCTCCACTAGTGAGTGATTTCGCCCCAGATCACTGTCAGGCCATTGATAGAGCCCTCGCCCCACGCGCTCAATAACCCTCTCCTGCGCGAGCATATAAAGGTAATCTTTAGGCAGACCACGCTCTGTAAGGTCTTTCGGTCTGACAACCGGAAGCTGTTGAACCAGCCGGATCACTTGTTGGCGCTTAGTTTCCTTTTCTTTCATACAGCATATATTATTATTTCCTTGGCATATGTCAACATATGCCCATGAATTAATGCGAACACCACTCCAACCTATTTCTTAGCTCCTTTTTGCCATCTCCCTCTCCCTGGCCCGGCACCAATGGCAACCTATTTGAGAAGGACAAGAACATCTTGAGGTTTAAAGTTCATTGACTATCCAGAGTTCGTGATTCGCGAATAAAGAATGCCATGCTAGTGAATAAGACCAATGCGCTGTCTGGCTGATCCCGTAACAGTGAGTGAGATTCCTCTGGTTTCCACATATGTTTCCTATTTATAGGAAACTATGCGTAATTATAAAGAAATCAGCAAATTGTTTCTGTATTTAGTCAATTATTGACACCTGTAAGGTCTTATGCCTATAGTTTCCTGTAAAGGAGAAACTATGGCGCGCACTATCACCCCAACTCCCCTGCCGGATAGGCCCACTATCGACTCTGTAGCAGAGTTCGGTGCCTATATCCGCAGCCTGAGAACCCAACAGGGGCTTCGCATTGATGATGCGGCAGCACTATGTGGCGTCTCGGTTTCACTCCTATCAGCGCTGGAGAATGGCACATCCCGCAGTGTCGGGCTGGAGAAGGCGCTGAGCGTTGCCCGCCAATTGGGACTCTCTCTGCTCGCGGTACCACGCTCAGAACTCCCCCGAGTACTGAAACATCTGGAGAGGGATAGATGAGCCACCATCAGCTGACTGCATGGATAGGGAGTCGCCGAGTCGGAATACTTCGTTATTATGATGAGAGTGGACTCTTCGCCTTCGATTATGACGGCGAATGGTCTTCTTCTGGCACAGGTTACCCTATCTCCCCCGCCCTCCCCTTTGAACGGCCAGCTGAGCTAAGCAATGAGCAGCACTCTGTTTCAGTACGCCGATTTTTCGAGAACCTACTGCCTGAGGGGAAGGCACTAGATGATGCTGCATCCGTGCACCGCGTTTCAAAAGCGAACCTTTATGGGCTGCTGGCTGCGCTTGGTGGAGAAACCACCGGCGCGCTAAGCCTGCTGCCAGAGGGCATTACCCCATCACAGGTCGCAGACTCCAAGCGAGCGATCACCAATGAAGAACTCCATGCCAAAATTCACGACCGTGCCAACCAGCCCTTTCACGTTTGGGATGGAAGGGTGCGTTTGTCGATTGCAGGCTATCAGGACAAATTGGCCGTCTATATTGAAGAGGAGCACCTCTACCTGGTGGAAGGAAGGCTGGCCTCCACCCATATCCTCAAGCCAGAGCCACTCAGCCCAAACCTCCCACACCTGGTCGCCAACGAACACTTCTGCCTGCGACTAGCAGCTGAACTCGGGCTTCTCGCCAGTCCAGTTGATATATTGCGCGTCCCCGATCCTGTTTTGGTCGTAGAACGGTTCGATCGTCACGTTGCAGATGAACACGTTGAACGGATACATGTGGTCGATGCCTGCCAGTGTCTCGACCTTTCAGTGAGTCACAAATATGAGCGTAACTTCGGTAGCGGACGCGATGTGGCCCATATTCGAGATGGGTTGAGTATTGAGCGGCTCTTCTCTATTACGAGCGAAGCCCTATCCTCAGCAGCCATGCGACTTGGTCTTTTACGCTGGTTGTTACTGCAGTACCTCATTGGTAACAGTGATGCACATGGAAAGAATCTATCCTTCTTCGTGGAGCCTGGTGGGTTACGATTAGCCCCTTCCTATGACTTGGTGTCTGTCTGCGTCTACCCAAAGGTTGATCATGAACTAGCCATGGCGATAGGCGATGAGTTTGATATTAATCAAGTCAGTGCTTATGACTGGGCTGAGCTTGCTGCGGTATGCGGCCTTGAGAGGCGATTGGTGGCAAGAGAGATGCTGCGCATGACAAAGACGCTGCGCAAGGCCTTGCCTTCATTGCAGGAATGGGAGGGATACAGTAAGTCAGAACGTAGCTTGGTCAATGAGATCGCCGAATTCACTTTGACGCAAGCTACATTGCTTGAGGAGCATGCTCACCAGCTCCCTGAAGTTGAACTCGTATAACGTGCAAAGACAAGCATACATGGCAATCGCTCTAACAGAACGGCTGATATCGGTTCGATCTTGAAATCTGAAAAACAAAATCTGTCACCTCACGATGAGCTGGTGCAACTACGTAAAGAGATCACTCGACTTAAGAAGTTGCTCTCCGAGCACGGGATCCCATGGGGGGCTGCAGAACCAGCCAAAGCATCTCACGCATCTGAGACCTCAGCCCCCCTCCCTCCAGTGCTCACTACCACAGAAAAGGTTTCCCTGTTTCGACAACTGTTCCGTGGTCGTACTGATGTCTACCCAATACGCTGGGAATCAACTCAAGGGAAGTCAGGTTACTCCCCGGCTTGTGCGAACGAGTGGCGTCCTGGCGTATGCCACAAACCGAAAGTCAAATGCGGAAACTGTAATCAGCGTTTACTGAAACCCCTAACCGATGAGGTGATCTATGACCACCTCGCCGGGAAGCATACCGTAGGCATCTACCCACTTCTTGAAGACAACCGCTGCTACTTTCTCGCGGCTGACTTTGATGATGAGCATTGGCAGGATGACGCAAAGGGGTTTATTCAATCCTGTCAAGAGCTGGACATTCCCGCTGCCATGGAGAAATCCCGCTCAGGAAACGGCGCACATGTTTGGATCTTTTTCTCCGAACCCGTTAATGCCCATGAGGCGAGACAGCTGGGGGCCGCCATCATCAGTCATACCTGCGAGCGCACCCGACAGCTGTCACTTGCCAGCTACGATCGGCTCTTCCCCAACCAGGATACCCTCCCCAAAGGTGGCTTTGGTAACCTCATAGCCCTTCCCCTACAGAAGCAGCCAAGGGAGCATGGCTGCAGTGTTTTCGTGGATGCCGACCTCATACCCTACCCCGACCAATGGAATTTTCTCAGCTCAATTCATACACTTTCAGGTGCCGAACTGGCCGATGTAATCTTGCGGGCAACGGGGGGAAGACACCCACTGGACGTCAGTTTTGTCACCGGTGAGGATGAGAGCAAGCCTTGGCAACGCCAAGCCCTCACCGATAGTCAGTTGCAGGGCCCACTACCAGAGTCCCTCCATATCGCCCTGGCTAATCAGATATTCCTTCCAAAGGATGAATTACCTCAACCGTTGAGCAACCGATTGATACGACTGGCTGCCTTTCAGAACCCTGAGTTCTATAAGGCCCAGGCCATGCGTCTGCCTGTATGGAACAAGCCTAGAATTATCGGCTGCGCGGAGAACTTCTCGCAGCACATTGGCTTGCCCAGAGGGTGTCTTGATGACGTACTCGCTCTCCTGAAGCAAAACAACATCACCACCGAAATACAGGATGAGCGGCAAGAAGGCTGTAAGGTCTCTACCAAGTTCATAGGAAAACTCCGCAAAGACCAGAATGCTGCCGTCAAGGCGATACTCAAGCATGAGACAGGTGTTTTTTGTGCACCAACCGCTTTCGGTAAAACCGTCACTGCTGCAGCTATCATCGCCAGGCGCAAAGTAAGCACGCTCGTACTAGTTCACCGTACCGAACTACTTAGGCAGTGGCAGGAACGGCTCACCGGATTCCTTGATATGAAAAAGTGCGCTCTGGGTGTAATTGGCGCGGGGAAAAAGAAGCCTTCCGGACAAATCGATATTGCAGTAATGCAGTCCCTGTCACGCATGGAAAATCTCACAGAGGTGCTCGACAGCTATGGGCAAATCATCATCGATGAGTGCCATCACATATCAGCATTCTCATTCGAGACCATTTTAAAACAATCCAAAAGCAAATACGTTCTCGGGCTGACGGCAACACCTGTCCGCCGCGATGGTCACCATCCAATTATTTTCATGCAATGCGGACCTATCAGGCATACGGCCAAACAGGCTGAGACCGCACCCTCCGTCATGAAGGTAATACCACAATACTTGGAAGCACCACCGCTCCCATCTGACTCATCCATTCAGGAAGTATTCCGTACCCTGGCACACAACAATCATCGCAACCATCGAATTGCACAGGATGTGAGACACGCCTATGCAGAAGGACGAAAAATACTTGTATTGACTGAACGGACAGATCACCTTGATCTACTCAGAAACGAGATCGAGAAACATGTTGAGAACTACTTTATCCTGCATGGAAGGCAGTCAAAAAAGCATCGTACTGCCGTGTTTGATGCATTAACTGAACTTGATGATACAACTCCTCATGTAATACTTTCCACCGGTCGTCTGATTGGCGAAGGTTTTGATCACCCGCCGCTCGACACATTGTTCCTGGCGATGCCAATTTCATGGAAAGGCACACTACAACAATATGCGGGCAGGCTGCACCGCGAGCATTCAGATAAAGACGACATACGAGTCTACGATTATGTAGAGATTGATCACCCGCAACTATCCCGCATGTGGGATAAGCGTCTTCGCGGATACCGTGCTATGGGTTATGAGATAAAACCCAGTGAGAGTATGCCGCTATAGGTGTGAGGGAGCATCGGAGCTTTTCTGCAAAAGATACTCGTAACGGCAACTAAAATGTCACAACAAAGGCACATATAAAATGTTTTATTTATACAAATCAAAAGGTTATTAGTGCCCGGAGCCGGGGTCGAACCATCTTATGTTTCAATAGGTTACGGTGTCTTGGCGCAAATATGGCGCACTAAAAATGCAGATGACCACTATACATTTATCTCATGTACATCGGGTTTTAATATATCGATAATTTCCCCACATGACCAGAGGAAAAGCACCTTTTTTCATCCCTATTTTTCAACCAATTAAACAGGGATGTTGGCATTACATTTCCGAGATTGTTTTTATTCTATCTAGCACCAAACCCACACGCTCCTGACTCGCAGAATCACTTGGCATATGTCCTGAAACAGAGTCAACAAAGCGACGGTTCATCAACAAATCTTTGAAGCGCATTGCCAGTGTATTAATCAGCTCAGTTTTAGCCGTGCCTACCTCGGCAATAAGCTCAGGTCTGCCATCCAATACCGCTACAATATCCTCGATATCATGGCTCATCAGATAGTCCCCCTTCCCTCGCCCGTCAAAGGCTTCCAACTTTGTGATCAGAAAATAGGGCGCAGAAACCATCCGAATCGACTTTCCGGATGGCAGCCATACCACCTCTGCATGGTGAATAGCCGGTGTATACCAACGGTTTCCAAAGCCAAGTATGGAACTTTCAGTGGGCATGACATCGAGAATCACTAAATCAGCAATCCATCGGCAAAGAGGAGCACCATCACTGGTGTCCTCTTTAAAGCCAATTTCACGTAACCTCTCGGAAAGACGGTGATACTCAGCCAGTGAAGCCACCTGTACGATAGTATCGACGTCTCGCGTCACACGGATCGGCGGGGCAGCCGAATCTGTGATTAACAACCCCGTGGCACAGCCGCCCAGGAATACCATCTGATCGGCAAGAGGCCCTAGCCGCTCAACAGCTAGCTCAAGAATTTCAAGGTTAGGATTTTGCGCTCTCACCATACTGCTCCAGCCTCTTTCTTAACTCCCTTGTCGCCATCTCCCTCTCCCTGGCACGACCACCACGAATGGCGTCCACAAGCACCAACAGTTCATATAGCAACTGATCACGCCGGGCGGCCTCTGGGGCCGACTTATATAAGGGAGAGAATTCGATTCCCCTATCCTCTCCCTCAGCAGACGGCCACACAGGCGGCGGCTCTTGATCTGATACAAAACTCTGATGCAGCGGCGGCCCAGCATGAGAGGTCAGCATTCCACGGCTCATCTGACCGCGCTCCGGCACAAACACATAGCGCACACCATGCACCAGAAACTCCTCTAAGTTTCTGATATTTAGCATTATTTCACCTGTCTTCTGAAGCGCCAGACCGGCCGACAGTGCCCGTTTGACCGCTGAATGCACCTCGGACGGACTCATCCCAAGTTCAATCGCCAGGCGATTATAGGTCCACGCTTGATCGCCTAGCGCGACCAGCTTCAGTACTACCATCACATCTTGAGGTTTAAGGATCATAAGACATTCGCTATTC
>JBFFJV010000107.1:0-7883 GCA_041555695.1 Thiohalomonadaceae bacterium
AGCACGAACAACGAACCACCGCAGCAGCTGCGGCTACAGCTTAACTGGAAACATCAGTTTGAATTTGCCGGTCACTATGCCGCCATCGAGAAGGGATTTTACCGCCGCCGCGGACTGGATGTTGAGCTGGTGGAGTACCAGGACGGTATCGATGTTATCGATGAAGTCATGACAGGTAATGCCGACTATGGCCTGTTCAGTCTGCAGATCATTGAGGAGCGCCTGAAGGGAAAACCGATCACCCTGCTGGCCAACTACTTTAAACGCTACCCGCTGGCCATCCTCAGCCAGCCGGGCATCACCAGCCTTGAGGAGCTGCGCGGCAAACGCCTGATGATCGCCGACAAGGACCTGCACTCCTCGTTAATGCGTTACCTGTTCCACCAGGCCGCTCTGGTGCCGGGAGAGAATCTTGTCATTGTGCCTCACAGCTTCAGCACTCAGCCCTTTATTGCGGATGAAGTCGATGCTCTCAGCGCCTATCTGTCGAACGAGCCTTTCGAGCTACAGCTGAGGAAAAAGGCCTATCAGATCATTGACCTTGCCAGCAGCTTTCCCGCCCTCGGCGGCAACTATCTATTCACCCGCGAAACCGCTACGACTGACCTCATAGCGCGTCACCACCTGTTTACCGAGGCGACCAATGAGGGGTGGCGCTATGCACTGGCACACCCGGACGAAATTATTGATCTCATCCTGGAGAAATACTCCACCCGGAAAAGTCGTGAGGCACTGCAGTTTGAGGCGAATAAAACTCGCAACTTCATCATGCCCAACGCCTTTAGCATCGGCTCTATACAGCCTGAACGTCTTCAGGCGGTTGCCAACATGCTGCGTGAAATGGAGGTAATAAAGGACGCCGCCCGACTTGAAGGCTTCATGCTTCCAGCCACTCAAGCCACCACCACGATGCAACTAACTGCTGCCGAACAGACGTGGCTTGAGCAGCATCCACAGATCCGTGTGGCCAACGAGACAGACTGGCCCCCCTATGACTTTGCCGTGAACGGCGAGCCAAGCGGTTACTCCATCGACATGGTGAAACTCGTGGCCAAAAAGGCCGGACTGCAACTGGAGTTCATTAACGGCTACAGCTGGGACGAGCTGCTGCAGATGAGTCGTGAGGGAAAGATCGATCTCTTCCCGGCGATCTGGAAAACCCCCGAGCGCGAGACCTTCCTCAACTTCACATCGCCCTATGCCGAAACCCCGCACATCCTGCTGATCCGTGAAGGGGACAATCGTATCAACGGGATCACCGACCTCAATGGCCGTAGCCTCGCCGGGATCAAGGGCTATGCGGATGTGGAGATGGTCAAGCAGCACTACCCCGGGATCAAGGTGCATGAGGTGGCCAACATTACCGAGGGGCTGCGTGCCGTCGCCTACGGCCATGCCGATGCCTACCTGGGGACGCTGGGCGCGGTTAGTCACGCCCTGCGCGAGACACAGATCACCGGGCTGAAGATTCTGGGCGAGACCACGCTGGAGGGGCGGGTACAGGCAGGCGAAATGCACTTTGCCACTCGCAAGGAGCTCCCCCTGCTGACGAGCATTATGCAAAAGGGGCTGAATGCGGTGAGCCGGGAAGAGCGTATGGTCATTCAGGATCGCTGGCTATTTACCCGGCAAGATATTTCTGATGCCCCCTCACTCACCGAGCAGAGCAGCCTGGGCTGGATAACTGGCATCACCGTATCTCTGGCACTACTCACCCTGGTAGCCATCATCCTGCTACCACGCCTGATCTCCAACGAAAGGCTGACCGACCTCATCAGCTCGACCCGCTTTCGTGTCACAGTATTAGCCGGGCTCGCCCTGATGGTAACGCTGGTTCTGCTACTGGTGGAACAAACAATACGGCATCACTACCAGCAGGAAATTGACAGTACACGCTCGGAGCTGGAGCTGGTGTTGAAGATGGCTGCAGAGCGCCTCGACGACTGGGAAAGGGAGCAGAAACGTTATCTGCTACAGCTAGGGCGGGATGCAGAGCTCATTCGTCTAACGAAACAACTGCAACGGGTTCCGAGTGACCCCGATACACTCTCAGCCTCACCGGAGCTGGCATCGGTACGCCGTTTTTTTAATGAACAGGCAGACGGATTTAGCACCGGATTTTTCATTATCACCCCTGACGGCATCAACATTGGCTCACGCCGCGACAGCAATCTGGGAACGTATAACCTGATCGCCCAGCAACGTCCCGACCTATTCCAGCTTGCCCTCTCCGGAGAAGCGGTCTTCGTACCACCAATTGAGTCCGATGTGCACATCACCCCCGGAAAAACTAACGACTCATCGCAAAAGCCGAACACCATGTTCTTCGCCGTGCCTATCACTGCACAGGATGGCAGCGTGCTGGCCGTAATGACCCAGCGCCTGCGCCCTGATGGGCAGCTCACCGAATTGATGAAATACGGACGCATCGGACGCTCAGGTGAATCCTATGTCATCGACCAGTCTGGGCACGTTGTCACTTCCAGCCGTTTTGCCGAACAGCTAATCGAAGTTGGGCTGTTACAACGCAGTGAACGGGCGCACGGCCGCCTGATTGTTAGTGATCCGGGCGGTAACCTGCTCGATGGCTACCAGCCGGAACTGGAGAGGGAGAAACGGCCCCTCACTCTTATGGCCCGCAGCCTGCTCAATGAATCGGCAGGCGCGGTGTATGAGCACGAGCATCACGACCACCAGGGGGCACATACGATTACCAGCGACATGTCCGGCTACCGTGACTATCGTGGCGTACCGGTGTTTGGTGCCTGGATATGGAACCCGCATCTGGGTATGGGCATCACCACCGAGATCGACGTGAACGAAGCGATGGCCGGCTACTCCACTCTGCGTCGCAACCTTTTCATCATCACCAGCCTGACGCTGCTACTGGCCATCAGCGCGGTGGTAGTCACCCTGATACTGTCGAGTCGCGCTACCGCAATCCTCAGGCGCTCCCATGATGAACTTGAAGAGATGATTGCGGAGCGCACCGGGGAGTTACAACAAGCCACCATCGAGGCCCAGCAGGCCAACCGCGCCAAGTCCGAATTCCTCTCCAGCATGAGCCACGAGCTGCGCACTCCGCTCAACGCCATCCTCGGCTTTTCACAACTGCTGGAGGGCGAGGCGAACCTCACCGCAGAGCAGAAGGAGAACGTGCAGGATATCCTCCGCGCCGGCTCCCACCTGCTCAGCCTCATCAACGAAGTGCTGGACCTCTCAAAGATCGAGGCCGGCAGGTTGGAGCTCTCTCTCGAACCGGTACCACTTGACGACATCATGGGTGCCTGTCAGAAACTTATCGAACCGCTGGCGCAACAGCACGGTGTTGCCCTGCAACTAAGCGCGGACTGCTTTGCCGGTCACCGGCTGCGCGCCGACTATACCCGCACCAAGCAGGTGCTGCTCAACCTGCTCTCCAATGCCATTAAGTACAACCGTCAGCATGGCTCGGTCTCGGTCCATTGCCAGCAACTCGACGGCATGCTGCGCATCAATGTACAGGACACCGGCCCCGGTATCCCTGCCCACAAGCTCGACAAACTGTTTGAGGCCTTTAACCGCCTGGGTGCAGAGTCGGGAACCATTGAGGGCACAGGTATCGGCCTCATTATCACCCGTCAACTGGTGGAGATGATGGGCGGCGAACTGCGGGTTGAAAGCATTGAAGGCGAAGGCAGCACCTTCTGGTTTACCCTGCCGTGGATTGAGCAGCAGCAAGAGGCCATGCGCCCATCCGTGCCACCGCAGACACCGCGGCAGGCACCCCGATCGCCACGGCTGCAGGGCCGACAGAAGGTACTCTATATCGAGGACAACCCGGTCAACCTTAAGCTGGTACAGAAACTCATCGCCAAACAGACCGAGCTGCAACTCATCCCGGCCGAGGAGCCGGTATCCGGCATCGAGCTGGCCGTCGCTGAAAGGCCCGATCTCATCCTGCTTGATATTAACCTGCCCACGATGAGTGGCTACGAGGTGGTAGCAAAGCTCAGAACAATGGCGGAGACGCAGGACATACCGATCATCGCCCTCACCGCCAACGCCATGGCCGATGATCTGATAAAAGGTGAAAAGGCCGGTTTCGACGACTACCTCACCAAACCCATTCAGGTAAAAGGCTTTCTGGAGATGTTACAACGCTACCTGGGCGGGTAATATCACCACTCGACCCACAACCCTGCCCCGGCCATGCAACAGACCAACTGGTACGTCTACATCCTGCGCTGCAGCGACAACAGCCTCTACACCGGAGTCACCACCGACTGCGCGCGCCGCCTGCATGAGCACAACCACACAAGCCGCGGTGCCAAATGTACCCGTGCCCGACGCCCGGTGGTGCTCGCCTATCACGAGGAGGCCGTTAACCGCTCTGAGGCACAGCGCCGCGAAGCGCAGATCAAACGCCTTAGCGCGGCACAGAAAGCGGCGCTAATCGCCTCAGCCACTGCCACCAGCGAGTAGGGCGGCTTGACCTCCACCGCGATTCACTACAACATCAAGCCTCTGCCCCATAACGACCACGGCCACGGATACCACGATGACTGAACAATTTACCCCCATGAACGAAATCGAAAAACAGCTGCTCGCCGCCCAGGAGGGCCGTATCGATGGCGAGATGTTCATGGCAGAACTAATGAAGTCAGAGCTGTTTATGCCGATTCTGGAGCAAAAGTCCGACGTGGAGAACCTGCAAACCTCCCACACCGCCCACCCCCTTATGCTGGAGGATGAGGAGCAGAATCAGGTCGTGGTGCTGTTCACCAGCCCGGATCGCGGCAAGGCCTTCCTGCAGGAGTACCCGGGCTACGAAGGCGGCCTGCTGGCTGAATTCACCTGGATCCTGGAGAAGCTGGGTAGCGGTCTTGGACTCACCATCAACCCCGGCTGGGATAACGGCTTCGACATGAGCCCGCAGATGCTGCAACAACTGACCGAACAGTCCTGATCCCGGCCGGATAAACTAGAAACAGAGCCAACAGAATAACAATGACTCGGACAGGAACCCGTTATGGGGAGTGACCAGAGAAACTTTGCCCGTATCCCCGTTCCTATGGATATTGAGGTGCGGATAGAGGGGGCCGAAGCACTAATACTGGAGACCGTTGATATCAGCAACGGCGGTGCCTTCATCAAGACAGAGCCGCAGCAGTGTCCCGCCATTGGTACCGAACTCTTACTCAAAGTAAAGGGGGCTCTGGGTGGAGAGGATCCCCCCACGGTTCGCGCCCGCGTGGTACGCACCACCGATGAGGGGATGGGGGTTGAATTCCTCGACAGCTAGCTCAGCGCGATAACCATCATTTTACAGCTGCATTAGTGTAGACTAATATAGTTATCTACAATACCAAAACTACAACACCACACTTTCAATAAATCAAAAAGGGAGTCCCGTCATGGCTGATGAGGAAAACAACACTGAGACCACCCCTGTGGGTGAACCCAAGCCCGCCGAAATGAGTGGCGAGGTTATCAAAAAAGCCGCACCAAAAAAGAAAGCAACGCCAAAGAAAAAGGCAGCCCCAAAAAAGAAGGCCCCGGCTAAAAAAGCTGCTGCAAACAAGGCTGAACCCCAGAAGAGCACCCCGGCTGCTGCGCCAGCTGTTGCCGCGGCAGCATCCTCCGGCGAAACCACAGCCGCCGCACCCGCACGCCCGCGCTACACCCCACCACCCAAAAGCATCTGGTGGCAGGCACTGATCTTTATCATCATCACCGTCTACGCCTTCTCCTTCATCCGTGATGCTGCGCAGGGCAACAGCGACAGCATCGAGAGCAACCAGAGTGCTGTTGCGGATGAAACCGTCCCCGCCGGTCAGACCATGGCCCCAGGCCTCGACTCAAGCATGCAGCCGTACATGATGCCGCAGCAAATGATGCCGATGCACCCGATGATGCCGGGGATGGGGAATGGCTTTGGCAACGGCGCAGGTAGCGGCTTCGGCAACGCCCCGGCGCTACCACCCGGGGCCAATGGACAAGCCCCCGATGTCATGCCACCGGCACAGGCACAGGCACCCACACCGGCACAACCACAGTCCATGGCTCCCGGCATGCAGTTTATGCCCCCGGTGCCTCCTCGCCCCTACGGTATGCCGGCCTACCCCCAGCCACCCTATCCGCAGGGTTACGGCATGTATGGTCCCGGTGGCTGGTATGGTCCGGGTTATCCCATGCCCTACCCGCCACAGCCTATGCCGAACAACTAGTCTCGGCACCGGCTGAACCCAAAGGGCCTTTCCGGCAACGGAAAGGCCCTTTTTCTTTATGGTTGAATGAGTTACAGACGACCTCCATAGTGACAACATGAAACCAATTGAAACACTCAACTTTACCAATAGCTTCGCCCGCCTCCCCGAGGACTTCTACCAGCGACTGGAGGTGACCCCTCTGCAGGAGGCCCACCTTGCTGCCTTTAATTCTGAGGCGGCAAAGCTCATCAACCTCCACCCGGATGAGGCCAGGCGCGACGACTTCCCCGCTTTTTTCAACGGCGAGAAACGACTACCCGGCAGCGAACCACTGGCCGCGATCTACGCCGGTCATCAATTCGGCCATCTGACACCGCAACTGGGTGACGGCCGCGCCATTCTCCTCGGCGAGGTAATGAACGAGGCAGGTGAACGCTGGGAGTTGCAGTTAAAGGGCGCCGGTGTCACCCCCTTCTCGCGCCGCGGCGACGGCCGTGCGGTGATGCGCTCCACTGTTCGTGAATATCTCTGCAGTGAGGCGATGCACGGTCTCGGCATCCCCACCACCCGGGCCCTCTGCATGACCGGCAGTAAGGAGGAGGTCTATCGTGAGCAGATCGAGAGCGGGGCCATGCTACTACGCATGGCCCCCAGCCATGTGCGCTTCGGCTCTTTTGAGCTATTTTACTATCGACGTCAGTTCGAGCAGGTTCGCCAGCTAGCAGACTATATGATCACTCATCACTACCCGGAGCTGGTTGATCACGAAACAAAATATCTGCAGCTCTTTCGCCATGTCACCCTGCGCACCGCCGAACTCATCAGCCAGTGGCAGCTGGTCGGCTTCGCCCACGGCGTGCTGAACACCGACAATATGTCGATCCTCGGTCTCACCCTTGATTACGGCCCCTTCGGTTTTCTCGATGCCTACGAGCCGGGCTACATTTGCAACCACTCCGACACCTACGGCCGCTACGCCTTCGACCAGCAACCCCACATCGGCGGCTGGAACCTGAGCAAGCTCGGCCAGGCACTGTTGCCGATCCTCGAAGGTGAGCCGGGTGAGGCCGCGGCAGCCGCCAACGCGGTTCTTGAGGAGTATGACCCGCGGCTACAGTAACACTACCATCAGGGCATGCTGCGCAAGCTGGGGCTACAGCAGAGTCGGCACGGGGACAGGGAGTTAATCGACGATCTTCTCAAGCTGCTGGATATCAACCGTGTCGACTACACCCGCTTCTTCCGTGCCCTCTGCAACTTCGATGAGGGCACCGCGCAGAGCCCGCTACGAGATGAGTTCGTGGATCGTAGTGCCTTCGATGGCTGGGCCACACGTTATACAGAACGCCTGCGGGCCGAAGCATCACCGCGTGAACAACGCCAGCGTGAGATGAAACAGCTTAACCCCAAATACATACTGCGGAATTATCTCGCACAGCAGGCCATCGAACAGGCCGAAAAAGGCGACTACAGCGAGATCGAACGACTGCATAAATTATTACAGCACCCCTTCGACGAGCAGCCTGAAAATGAACACTATGCTGCCGCCCCGCCCGAGTGGAGTGAGGAGCTGGAGATCAGCTGTTCATCATAAGAGGATATTTAACCGTAGGCTGGGCATGGCTGCCCAGCCTGCCCACTATTCACTCAGCGCCTGCTCCAGCGCCGCCTCCTCAATCGGATAACTCAACG
>JBFFJV010000108.1:0-7848 GCA_041555695.1 Thiohalomonadaceae bacterium
CGCAGGCGCTCGGCGCTCGCCTCGGAGCTGGCTACCGTGCCGTTGATCTGGTCCTTCATCTCTGCCAGCGCATCGATAAAGAAGTTGGCGGTAGAGCCGGTGCCGATACCGATGATGGTATTGGGTACTACATGTTCGAGTGCAGCGCGGGCCACCGCCTGCTTCATTTCGTCCTGAGTCATGCCCATGGGATCTATAACCTCTGTTTTTCTTTCAATGTAATGGGTGCATTCTAGCAGTTTGCTGCCAGTGGATGCGATAGCGGGACGATTTTGCATGAAAGCCGCTGAAGTGGCTTGTATCTTTTTATTGACCTGCTTAATGTATGGCGATGCTAAACGACTACTTAAAAAGAATCCTTACCGCCCGCGTCTATGACGTGGCCATTGAGACCCCGCTGGAGGTGGCACCGGCCCTCTCCACGCGCCTGCGCAACAAGGTGTGGCTTAAGCGTGAAGATCTGCAACCGGTCTTCTCCTTCAAGCTGCGTGGGGCCTATAACAAGATGGCGAGCCTCACCCCTGCTGAGCGTAGTCATGGCGTTTGTGCCGCCTCGGCGGGTAACCATGCCCAGGGGGTGGCGATGTCGGCACGGCGTCTCGGTATCGATGCCACCATCGTGATGCCCAAGACCACCCCGGATATCAAGGTACATGCGGTCGCCGCGCGCGGGGCACGGGTGGAGCTGGCAGGCAATACCTATGACGATGCCTATCAATACGCACGTCAGCTCGCCGAAGAGAAAGGGCTGACCTTCGTCCATCCCTACGATGATAAGGTGGTGATCGCCGGACAGGGCACGGTGGCGATGGAAATGATGCGCCAGCACCCTGCGCCGGATCAGCTGGAGGCGGTCTTTGTCCCGGTAGGTGGCGGTGGTCTTATCGCCGGGGTGGCCGCCTATATCAAGGCGCTCTACCCCGGGGTGAAGGTGATCGGTGTTGAGCCGGAGGACGCCCCCTGCTTTCATGATGCCCTCAAGGCCGGTGAGCGGATAGTGCTGGAGCAGGTCGGTATCTTTGCCGATGGGGTGGCGGTCAAGCAGGTGGGCGAGGAGCCCTGGCGGGTGGCCAAAGATTTGGTCGACGAGGTGGTGCTGGTCTCCACCGATGAGATCTGCGCGGCGATTAAGGACATCTTTGAAGATACCCGTTCTATCGCCGAACCGGCAGGGGCACTGGGTATCGCCGGCCTGAAGAAATATGTCGAGCGTGAGGGGTGTGAAGATAAGCTCTTCGTTGCCATCGACTCCGGTGCCAACATGAATTTCGACCGTCTGCGCCATGTGGCCGAGCGGGCCGAGCTGGGCGAACTGCGCGAGGGGCTGTTTGCTGTCACCATTCCCGAAAAGCCCGGTAGTTTCCTCAGCTTCTGCGAGACCCTTGGCTCGCGCAATATCACGGAATTCAACTATCGCTATGCTGACAGCGCCGATGCCCACATCTTCGTTGGGGTTCAGCTGAGCGGCGGGCAGACAGAGAAAGACCAGCTCCTTGCAGAACTGGCTGAGAAGGAACTGCCGGTACAGGACCTTAGCGACAATGAGATGGCCAAGCTGCACCTTCGTTACATGGTCGGTGGCCGGGCTAACCCTGCCAATGAGCGGCTACTGAGGTTTGAATTTCCTGAACGCCCCGGTGCCCTGTTGCGATTCCTCAATAGATTGGGTGGCCGCTGGAACATCAGCCTGTTTCACTACCGTAACCACGGTGCCGCCTATGGCCGTGTGTTGTGTGGTATCCAGGTTCCCGATGGTGATCTGCACGAGTTACACTCCTTCCTCGAACAGCTCGGTTATCGCTGGTGGGAGGAGGATGATAACCCCGCATATGAGAAGTTTTTACGCTAGCTGACACACGCTGATGCCAGCCGCTTTAATACCATTTTGACGGGAAGCCAAAGGGGTTTGGCCGGGGGCTTCAGGTAAACAGCGTGGGCAAAGTAATTGCGGGTACTGATGGGATGACTGCCGTTGTTTCATGAAACACCATGATTTATTAAGGTTTTGTTCTGCTTTTGTGATCCGGGTCAAACAAAATCCCCTAAGTTGTTGTAAAGTGTACAAGCTCCAGTTTCAAGGAGGTCGTTTTCGGCCTTTTTTGGGCTGGGGCGGAATGAAACGATAATCCCGAGAAGAGGGGTAGAGGAGTCACTTTCCAATGAGAAGAAAAAAACCAGACCTGCTGGTGGTACTGGCTGTACTGATTGGTTTTGGGATGTTGGTTACCGAGGTAACCTACGGACAGATCTTTTCGCCGCAGGCGGAGCAGACCGTAGTATCCCGTTGAACAGGTGTAGCTTAGCTACCAGGAAGAGCCCGCTTTAAGCGGGTTTTTTATTGTCCGAAGTAGAGTAATTCCCTTTCCGTAACCACTCCCTGCAGGGGTATATCCCAGCTCTCACAGGGCAGCTGCTCTACCTGCTGAAAGGCGTGTGCGGTGCCCAGTAGCCTGGGTTTGCGCCAGTGCTGGCGGCGGTTGAGGTAGGCGAGGGTGCGGTCATAGAAGCCGCCACCCATGCCTAGGCGGTTGCCCTGATTATCGAAGGCGACCAGCGGGGTAAGTATCAGGTCCAGAGTCCATACCGGGCGCATTTGCGACCAGTTGGCCGCAGGCTCGGGGATGCCAAAGCGGTTGAGGCTGAGTTTACTCTGCGCGTGATAGGGGGCGAACCAGAGGCGGTTGTGGTAGATCGGGCTCAATACCGGAAGGTAGCATTTTTTGCCCATGGCCAGGGCGCGCTGCAGTAGTGGGGTGAGATCCATTTCGCCGTCATTCGGCAGGTAGATGGCGATGTGCTGGCTACGCAGGAATAGCGAATGGCACCCCAGTACCCGATCAAGTGCCTGGGCGGCGGACTGCTGTTGTTGCGCCGTGAGGGCCCTGCGCTGCTGGCGCAGCTCTCTGCGCAGGGTGTTGCGTTCCTGCTGTGCCAAATCAGCCGTTGTCCTGTGTTACGGGGGGAAATTAGGTGGGTACCTCCCGCCTGTGCCGCTGGTGCCTTTGTTCTTGAACCAGAAGGTTCAAGTGGGAACGGCAACCGTTACGTCAGGCTTTCCGCAAGCGGACATGCACACGGCAACGGTGTTGTGCTCCCGGGGTAGAAATTAGGCTCAAGAAAATACCCGGCACACTGGCGAGCACCGCAGGAGGTACCCGAAACTGTCTGAAACATGCTAAATAGTTTCAGTATATTTAAATCGTAAGTTGCCGGTCTTCCTGTTCCAGCGCGGAGGCAAGTTTGTCCTGAATCAGCTTCAGGCGCAACTCCATCTCCTGGTTATTACTACTGCCGCTCTGTTTCTCCCGCAGTAGCTCAAAGATAGTGTTGAGTGCGGCCATTACCACGATGCGCTCGCTGCCGATGACCTTGCCGGAGGCACGAACTTCGCGCATCTTGTTGTCAAGCAGGTGGGCAGACTCAAGCAGGCCGTCGCGCTCCTCGGGTGGACAGGCGACGGTATACTCCTTGTCGAGGAGGTGGATGGTCTCCTGATTGCCGCTCATTGCTCCTGCTCCATCGCTTTGAGTCGGGTGATCATCGACTCGACCCGGGTACGGGCCAGCTCTGTTTTCTCGATCAGGCGAGCCCGCTCAGAGATCAGCGCTGACTGGCTGTCGCGCAGAGACTGGTTCTCGCTTTTCACCGCGTTGAGGCGCTGGATGAGTTCATCCACGCGCTGCTCCAGCATTTTGAGATCCGTATCTTCCATCGTTTACCTGAAATTCACACCATTGTCTTTGCCACCCTCGGTGGCGTTTGTCGTGCCACTATAGTGTGCGATGTGAAGGTGGTCAACGCCATGATTTGGGGCGACGCCCCGGCAGTGCTAGGATGTGCCATCGTTAATAGCTGGCCGTGATGGCCACAACAGGAATTTTATCAAAATGAGTAACAACAACGATGCGCTGCAGAGGCTGGATGCGGCGTTGGGACGGGTCGAGACGGAGATGCGTGCCGTGGAGTGCCACGGCACCCTGATCGGTCTGCTTTGTGCCAGGGGCGAGATGGAACAGAAGGAGTGGCTGGAATTTATCGCCCATGCCCTGAATCCCGCCGATCTGCTGGCACGTGAGGCGCTGGAAACCTTTGGTGCCCTGTTCGAGGCCGCATACTCTCAGCTGGGTGACTCCAACCTCGATTTCCAGTTGCTGCTACCGGGTGACGATGCCCCGGTGGAGGAGCGCATCGGGGCACTGGCGCAGTGGGCCCAGGGGTTTCTTCTCGGTATGAGCTCCGGTGGTATCCAGGATATTGAGAATTTGCCCGGCGATAGTGGTGAGATCATTCGCGATTTTGTTGATATCTGCCGTGCCGATACCTATGAACTGGAAGGTGGTGAAGAGGACGAGGTGGCCTACAATGAGCTGCTGGAATATGTCCGTACCGGGGTGCTGCTGATCAACGAGGAGCTGCACCCGAGCAAGGCCCCACCGCGAGACGATGTTACCCTGCACTAACCTTCAGGCATAATCCCCGCTATGAATAAGAATGAATTTGCACGGCGTCGCAAGCGCCTGATGCAGGCGATGGGCAAGGATAGTATCGCCATCCTGCCCAACTCCCCGGTGCGTCAGCGTAATCGCGACGTAGAGCACGCCTATCGCCCTGATAGCGATTTTTATTATCTCACCGGTTACGCCGAGCCCGAGTCGGTGGCAGTGATCGTGCCGGGTCGCCCTCACGGTGAGTACATCCTGTTCTGTCGCGAGCGTGATCCGCTGATGGAAACCTGGCATGGAAGGCGTTCCGGTCTGGAGGGGGCGATGGAGCGCTACGGTGCCGATGATGCCTTCCCCATTAGTGATATCGATGAGATCCTCCCCGGCCTGCTGGAGAACCGCGAGCGGGTCTTCTACACCATGGGCTGTAACAGCGATTTTGATAACCAGGTGATGGCCTGGATCAAGCTGTTGCGCCAGCAGTCACGAACCGGGGTGCATACGCCCGGCGAGTTCATCGCACTGGATCATACCCTGCACGATATGCGCCTCTATAAGAGTGCCGCCGAGGTGAAGGCGATGCGTACTGCGGCACAGATTTCTGCTAAAGCTCACTGTCGGGCGATGCAGGCCTGCCAGCCCGGTATGATGGAGTATCAAATCGAGGCGGAACTATTGCACGAGTCGATGATGGGGGGGGCTCGCGAGCAGGCCTATCCCTCTATTGTCGGTGGCGGTGAGAACGGCTGTATCCTCCACTATACCGAGAACGAATCGGTGCTGAAGGATGGCGACCTGCTGCTGATCGATGCCGGTGCCGAGTATGAGTACTATGCCGCCGATATTACCCGAACCTTTCCGGTGAACGGAGTCTTTAGTAAGGCGCAGCGTCAACTCTATGAACTGGTATTGAAGTCACAGTACGCGGCGATCAAGCAGGTCAAGCCGGGCAAACACTGGAATGCCCCGCATGAGGCGGTGGTGAAGGTGATCACCGAGGGGCTGGTGGAGCTTGGGCTGCTCAAGGGGAATGTGACTGCCCTGATTAAAAATGAGAGCTATCGTAAATTCTTTATGCACCGTACCGGCCACTGGCTGGGGATGGATGTGCACGATGTGGGCGACTACAAGGTTGGCGATGCGTGGCGCGTGCTGGAACCGGGGATGGTGATGACCATTGAGCCGGGCCTCTATATCCCCGCAGGCACTAAAGGCGTAGCGAAAAAGTGGTGGAACATCGGTATCCGCATTGAGGACGATGTACTGGTTACCCGAGATGGTTGCGAGGTGCTGTCGAAGGATGTGCCGAAGGAGCCTGATGAGATTGAGGCCCTGATGGCAGGTAATCAACCGCTCAATAGCTCACCGAAAAAGAGAGTCAAAAAGAGTGTGAAGAGACGTCCATGAGTTGTGATTACGACATTCTTATCGTTGGTGGTGGCATGGTCGGGGCCAGTCTTGCCCATGCCCTGAAGTCAGTGCCGCTACGCATCGGTATTATCGAGGCCTTCCCGCTGCATGATGAGGCACAGCCGAGCTACGATTCGCGAGCCATAGCCCTCTCCTACGGCTCCAAACGTATCTTCGAAAGCCTTGGCGTATGGCAGGCGATGGAGGCGGAGACCGTCACACCTATCAACCATATCCAGGTCTCAGATAAGGGCCATTTTGGTGCCGTGCGCATGGATGCCGAAGAGGAGGGGGTTGAGGCGCTGGGCTATGTGGCCGAGGCCTCGGTGATTGGCCGTGCCCTGGCTGCTGACCTTACCGCACTGCCCAATGTCGAGCTGCTCTGTCCGGCCACCTTGAACGATGTGGTCATTAACGAGACCGACGCACGGGTCACCGTTGAACATAATGGCGAGACGCGTGAACTGACCACCCGCCTGGTGGTCGCGGCTGATGGCGGACGTTCCACCGTACGCCAGTTACTGGGCGCGAAAACCTTTAAGCTGGGCTACGGCCAGACCGCCGTGATCGCCAATGTGGTCACTGAGCGCGAGCATGACGGTATCGCCTATGAACGCTTTACCTCGAGTGGCCCGCTGGCACTGCTTCCCAACAACGCCCCGGCGTGGATGGATGAGGATGAGAGCGGCAGGCGTCGCTGGTCGCTGGTGTGGACGGTGCGTGATGCCGAGGTTGAAGCACATATGCAGCTGAGTGACGCGTTATTTCTTTCGCGCCTGCAGAAGCGTCTGGGGCGACGTGCCGGACGTATCCTTTCGGTAACGCCACGTCACGCCTATCCGCTGGGCCTGGAGTATGTACGCGATCATGTACGGCCGCGCCTCGCCTTTATCGGCAATGCGGCACATCTGATTCACCCGGTGGCCGGTCAGGGGTTTAATCTCGGTCTGCGCGATGTGGCGGCACTGGCCGAGGTCCTGCTCGAAGCGGCGGCGGGGCAGCGCGACCCTGGACAGATGGAGACTCTGCAGGCGTATAGCCAATGGCGACGTCCTGACTATTTACGGGTAATGGGAATGACCGATGGACTGGCTCGTACCTTTTCCAATGATTTCAAACCCCTGGTGGTGGCTCGCAATCTCGGTATGGTGGCGATGGATCTGCTGCCACCGGTACGCCGCCTGCTGACCCATCAGGCGATGGGTATGAGTGGCCGCCAGTCACGCCTCGCGCGCGGTCTTTTACTGGATGGGGTGGAGTGATGAGCGTTGTGGCAGATGAATTTGATCTGATCATTGTCGGTGGTGGTATGGTCGGCGCCTCGCTGGCCTGCGCTCTGGGTGATGGCCCGTTGCGTATTGCGGTGGTAGAGAGTTACCCGGCGCAGATTACATGGCCCGAGGATGAATACGATATCCGTGTTAGCGCCATCACCCGCGCCACCGAAAAGGTGTTCCAGATGATTGGCGCCTGGGACGGTATGGTGTCACGTCGGCTCACCGCGTATGGCGCAATGCAGGTGTGGGATGCCTCCGGCTCGGGCTCCATCGGTTTTGATTGTGCCGATCTGGGGGAGCCGAATATCGGCCATATTATTGAAAACCGGGTGATCCTTGCTGCCCTGCTGGAGCGCATGGGGCAGTTCGATAATATTGAGCTGTATTGTCCTGCACAGCTCTTAGAACTCCAGCGAGATGAGAACTCCGCCAGCCTCACCCTGGAGGATGGCCGTCGACTCACCGCGCCATTGGTCGTCGGTGCCGACGGCGCCAACTCCTGGGTGCGCGAGCAGGCGGGTATTAGCACCACCGGTTGGCCCTACGAGCAGACTGCGGTGGTCGCCACCATCAAGACCGAGAGGCACCACCACGGCGTCGCCTATCAGCGCTTTATGCCGGAGGGGCCGCTCGCCTTCCTGCCGATGCCCGAGGGGCTTAGCTCCATCGTCTGGTCTACCACCCCGGAACGCTCAGCAGAATTAATTGACATGGATGAG
>JBFFJV010000109.1:0-7840 GCA_041555695.1 Thiohalomonadaceae bacterium
ATGAGTGAGCAGCAGTGGGTCGATGCGGTGCATACGGCGCTGAAAAAGGCGGTCAAGCGCCGCCTCGATATCGCCGATGTGCCGGTGGGGGTGCTGCTCTCCGGTGGCCTCGACTCCTCGCTATTAGTTGGTCTGCTGGCCGAGCAGGGGGTAGAGGAGATCCTCACCTTCTCCATCGGCTTCGAGGATCAGCCCGAGGAGTCGGGTAGCGAATTTGAGTACTCCGATCAGGTGGTGGCGATGCACAATACCCGCCACCATAAATACCACATCCCCAATGAGCAGGTGCTCAAGCGCCTGCCAGAAGCCATCGGCCAGATGGCCGAGCCCATGGTGGGGCAGGATGCGGTGGCCTTCTACCTGCTCTCCGAGCAGGTATCCAAAGAGGTGAAGGTAGTGCAGAGCGGGCAGGGGGCCGATGAGGTCTTCGCCGGTTACTTCTGGTATCCGCAAATGGTAGCGGCTGAGGGGAGTGACCTGGAACGCTTCGCCAACCACTACTTTGACCGCGATCATGCGGAGTTTCTGGAGACGGTCACAGAAGCCTATCGCGGCGAGGATTACACCTCGCAGCTGGTGGAGCAGCGCCTTGCCGAGCCGGGGGCCGATGACTATCTGGATAAGGTGCTACGCCTCGATACCACCACTCTGATCGTCGATGATCCGGTCAAACGCGTCGACAATATGACCATGGCCTGGGGCTTGGAGGCGCGTGTCCCCTTCCTGGATCACGAACTGGTGGAGCTGGCGATGAGCATGCCACCGGAGATGAAGTTGGGTCCCGATGGGGATGACTTTAAATATGCACTTAAGCAGATATCCCGCGGCATCATCCCGGATAGTGTGATCGACCGCCCCAAGGGCTATTTCCCGATGCCGGCCTTGAAGTACGTGCGTGGGGAGTTTCTTGAGTTTATGCGCGAGATCCTCGACTCCGAGGCATGCATCAAGCGCGGAATCTATAATCGCGACTATGTGGCAAAGCTGCTGGCCAATCCGGATGACGAGGCCCACTTCACCCGGCTACAGGGTTCCAAACTGTGGCATCTGGCGCTGCTGGAGTTATGGCTGCAGACCCATGTCGATTCGCTTTAGCCCATTTCCTTAGGCGAAAAAAACGGCGTCTCCAACTTTAGTGGGGCGCCGTTTTTGTGGTGACGAGGGAGCCTTACTTCAGACTAATCTCGACACGGCGGTTTTCGCGACGACCGGCGGCGGTCGCATTGTCGGCGATGGGCGCCTCTTCACCCATACCATTGCTGCTAACCATATTGCCATCCAGGCCCTTAGTTACGAGGTAATCGGCAACTGATTTGGCTCGACGTTCGGAGAGAGTCTTGTTGTAAGCAGCCGCACCACGATCATCTGAGTGGCCAGTGACGGTGATTCTTTTAACCGTAGGGTTGGCGAGGATGCTGTTGGCAATTTTATCGAGTACTGCTCTGGATTCAGCATTTAATGTAGAGCTGTTACTGGCGAAGTTCAGGTTGCTGAGGACAATTTTCTGCGCGCAGCCCTGAGCGTCAACGGTTGAGCCACTGGGTGTACCGGGACAGTGGTCGGCATTATCGGCTACCCCGTCGTGATCGCTGTCAAGGGTGCAGCCCTGCGCATCGACCGGGGTCTTCGCCGGGGTATTGGGGCAGTTATCCATGGCGTTGCTAATACCATCATTATCACTATCCATAGGAGCCACTACAGGTGCGGGCGCCGGGACAGCAACAGGGGATGGGGCGGCAACGGGAGCGGGCTCTGCGCCTTCGCACTGAGGGATAGAGGCTCCATGGTAGGGAGCGATGATGCAGTTGCCGGAGCCATCGCGAACAACATTGCCGCTGCTATCGACCCAGTAATATCTGCTTGCTGCCAGGACGGAGGCGGGAAGGCTGATGGCCAGTAGTAATAGGGCTAAACAATGCTTAGTTGGCATGGTGCTCTCCTTTATCTACTTAATGTGGGGACTGGGGCTTCTTCAGCCATGAGTATAGGCGTTTTATTGGCTTATTCTTGCTACATTGTCCTTGCTGACTTGAGATCGGTACAATAGACACCATCTAAGGGACATTCCCCCGGATAGAGCAACAAAACAGAGGTAAATATTAATGGATGTATTAGAGCGCATCGACGAACAGGTAAAGAGCAATCCCATCGTGATCTACATGAAGGGCACCCCGCAGATGCCAATGTGCGGCTACTCCAGCCGAGCCTCCCAGGCGATGAAGGAGTGTGGGGTGGAGTTTGCCTTCGTCAACGTACTGGCGGACCCGGAGATCTTCGAGAACCTGCCGCGTTACCAGAACTGGCCTACCTTTCCGCAGATCTACGTCAATGGCGAGCTGATCGGTGGTCACGACATCCTGATGGAAATGTACCAGAAGGGTGAGCTGCAACCCTTGTTGCAGGCCGCTGCAGGCAAAACGGAGGAGGGTGAGGGCTAAGTCTCCTCTACTTCGCAAAAAGCCGGCCTCGTGCCGGCTTTTTTGTGCATGGACGTACTTACACCCTGCCGGCCAGGGATGATCGAGATAGGCATTTATTGCGCTTTTCCCCCCCCCCTACAATATGAGAGACTTTCCCCTGCCTGCATGACGGATAAAATAGAAGACTAGGGAATCATAATGAGTGAGAACCACGATAGCGATGAAACGCTGCTGCCCGATGACGCAGATAAGAAGATAGATGAGTTGCTGGCAGCCCTGCGCGAGAGCGAACAGCAGATGATGGACGGGACGGCGCTAAATGGTGCTGGGAGTGCGGCCGCTGATAGTGAGCCGGAAGCCGAACCCGCAGGGGAGATGGCTGCCGGAGAGGACGCGGTAGAAGAGTTTCTCAGCGATGAGGAGGGGGACTTCGTCGATCTTGATGCTGAACAGCTGGATAACTCTGCCGATATGCTGCAGCTTGATGAAAGTGACGCCCTGGAAGAGCAACTGATGGAGGAGATGGGGCAGTCGCTGGAAGCTCAGGGGGGCCCCGATGCCAGTCTGGATAGCAGCCTTGATAGCGGCGCGGGTGAGCAGCAGGAGCTCGAGGCTGGTGAGCTGGCCGCGGCACGAACCAATGAGCTGGAGGAGCAGTCTGCAACGGTCTCATCCGCCGCGCTACAGGTGCCCGCTCCGGTGATGCGGCCGGGCGACACTCTGCCGGCCTGGATTACACCAGCACTGGCTTTTGTGGCCCTGCTGTTAAGTGCTGCTGCACTTTGGTTCTCCCAGACTAGCGTGCAATCGGCATCAATACAGCCAACAGCGAGCGTCGACAGCGCGGCGTTGCAAAGCCTGAGAGTGGATTTTGCCTCTCTGCGCGAGCGTCTGAGCGTGGTGGAAAAGCAGGCCGAGACGGGGGCGGAGGCTGTGGTTTTGCTTGAGCGGATGCAGGAGGTGCTGGTCCGCATGGAGCAGAAGGTCCTCAGCCGTCATGCTGACCCAGCTGTGAGCGTGCCGCAACCAGCGGTAGATGAGGCTCCGTTAGCCGTAGCGTCTGCTGTAAAGCCATCTCTTTCCGGGAGTGAGAAAAGAGGAGTTCAGCCCGTTGCAACGCAGTCCAAATCCGATACCGCGGCTAAGGCCGATACCGTTATGCCGGACAGTCGTGTGCCCGCAGCCAGGGTGGCGACAGTTGCAGACATGGACGAGGTGACTCCGGCAGGTAAGATTTTTGTCAAAGGCTGGGCGGTCAATCTGCGTTCTTATTATTACAAGATCGATGCGGAGCGTTTGATGCAACGTTATCAGCGGGCAGGCATCGCTGCCGAGATACGTGAGATCCCCAAAGGGGATTCCACCTGGTACCGCGTACGGGTGATGGGGTTTGGCAGTAAACAGGAGGCAAATGCCTTTATCGAGGGACTGAGCCATGAACAGGGACGTGAGACGGCCTGGCCCAGCCGCTACCAGGGTTTTGTCGACGCTTAAATAACCATCATGAGTTGTGATTAAAGGGGGCCTTGTTAAGGCCCCCTTCAGGTTTATCCTCTATAACATCACCATACCCCCCTGAATCTATGGTGATGACGATGAATAGTGAAACTGAAATCAAGGTATGGGATCCGCTGGTGCGGCTCTTTCACTGGGCACTGGTGGCAGCCTTTACCATTGCCTACCTCACTGAAGATGACTGGCTGGATCTTCACGTATTTGCCGGATATACCGTAGCCGGACTGATCGCCTTCCGCCTGCTGTGGGGCTTTGTTGGTTCGCAGCACGCCCGCTTTAGCGATTTTGTTTATAGCCCCGCCAATATCATCGCCTACCTGAAAGATATGCTGGCCCTGCGCGCCAAACGCTATATTGGCCACAATCCGGCAGGTGGGGCGATGGTGCTCGCCCTGTTGCTCTCACTGGCAGCAACCACTCTCAGCGGTATGCAGGTCTATGCGGTGGAGGAGAATGCCGGGCCGTTTGCACAAATTGAGATGAACCTCACTCCTATTGCCACGGCCCGGGCCGATGATGATGAGCATGAACATGAGGGTGGTGGACACAAGGAGGGGGGGATATGGGAGGAGATCCACGAGTTCTTCGCTAACTTCACCCTTTTGTTAGTGGCGTTGCATATTGCCGGTGTGGTGGTGAGCTCGCTTGCCCACAACGAGAATCTTCCTCGTGCCATGGTGACCGGGAAGAAGCGCCGGGAGCCATAAGGTGACGATGATCCGTATTTGGGATCTACCGACAAGGACGTTTCACTGGCTCTTCGCCACTGCCAGTATTGTTGCCTGGTTCAGCGGTGACGATGCCCGCTATACCCACCTTCACACCTTTGCCGGGTATACCGCCCTGGCGCTGGTGCTGTTCCGTCTGGTGTGGGGCGTGGTGGGCGGGCGTTATGCCCGCTTCTCCCAGTTTGTACGTGGCCCGTTTGCGGTGTTGGCGCACTTTAAAGGACTACGGCACGCATCGCGTGAACACTACCTGGGTCACAACCCGGCGGGTGGCTGGGCGGTGATAGTCTTGCTCACTCTGGTGGGACTGCTGGGGCTTAGCGGTGTTGCCGTGCTAGGTGGTGAGGAGGGCTTCGGCCCACTGGCAGGTGTGTTCACTATCGGGCAGGGCGTAGCCATTCATGAGTGGCACCAGGGGCTGGCCTGGGGGTTACTGGGGATGGTGTTGTTACACCTCGCTGCGGTGGCGCTGGAGAGTGTGCTGCAGCGTGAAAATCTGCCCCGTAGCATGATCACCGGCTATAAATCCGGCAGTGCACAGCAGGGTGAGGCACGTAACAGTTTCGGGCTTGCCGTCACCATCGGCATCACTTTTATTTTCTTCTCGCTGCTCACTCTTAAGCCCTACTTAAGTGACAGCGAGGATAATCCCCATCAGCCCTATCCATTGCCGCCGCTGGTACAGAATACCCTGTGGCAGGAGAGTTGTAGCGAGTGTCATCTCGCCTACCACCCCTCCACGTTGCCGCAACGCAGTTGGGAGCAACTCCTCGCCGGGCAGGAGAGCCACTTTGATGAGGACCTGGCGCTGGATGAGGAGGAGGTCACGGCACTGCTGGCCTATGTTCGTGACAACAGTGCTGAGCAGGTAGAGCGTGAACTCTCCTGGCGTACCCTGAATAAACTGGATGTGAGTGAAACACCGCTACGCATCACTGAAACGCAATACTGGAAACAGACTCACGCCGGCATTGATGAGGCGGTCTGGCGGCACGACAAGGTACAGGGGCGACTTAATTGCGCCGCCTGTCACCGCGATGCCGAGCAGGGAGGCTTTATGAATGGTGCCATGGCACTACCGAGGTAGTCCTCCCCCGGAGTACCTCCCTGATGAGGAGTAATGACGATGAAACGTTTAATGATTTTACTGCTGCTGGGTATGAGCCAGCAGCTGATGGCCGATACGGTCGATGATCGCCTCGCCGCCTATCAGGCTGAAGGGGCCAGCGACTTCAGTGCCGAACGCGGTAAGGAGATGTGGTTTAACACCTATAGCCATGCTGCCGCCGACAAACCGCGCAGCTGCACCAGCTGTCACACCAACAACCTGCGGGTTAACGGCAAGCATGCCAAAACCGGCAAGCCGATCAAGCCGATGGCCCGTTCGGTGAATCCCGAGCGACTCACCGAGGTGAAGAAGATCGAGAAGTGGTTTAAGCGCAACTGCAAGTGGACCATGGGTCGCGAATGTAGTGGGCAGGAGAAGGGCGACTTTCTCAGCTATCTGCGCACACTGTAACGAATCGAAGAGGGTTAAATGATGAAAAAGTTAATGAGTTTTGTAATCAGTGCCGCGGCGCTGGTGATGAGCGCGAGCGTAATGGCCGATGGTGGCCGCGGCCCCGATGTCAAGCCGATGACCAACCCGCTGTATCAATCGGAGTGTGGCAGCTGTCACTTCGCCTATCAGGCAGGCTTTCTCCCTGCACGTTCATGGAAGAAGATGATGAGCGGCCTGGAGGATCACTTTGGCGACAATGCTGAGCTGGCCGCTGCGGATCGTCAGGCCATTGAAGACTATCTGGTGGCGAATGCCGCCGACAAGGCAAGCGAGCGTCGTTCGCAAAAATTTATGCGCTCCATTGGCGACAGCACCCCGCTGCGTATTACCGAGGTGCGCTATTTCCGTAAAGAGCACGACGAGGTGCCGCAACGGGTGATCAAGCACGAGAAGATCGGCAGCCTCAGTAACTGCATGGCCTGCCACACCAGGGCCGATACCGGCTCCTATGCCGAGCGTGATATTCGTATACCGGGTGTTGGGCGGTGGGAGGATGACTGAGCCTGTGGAGTAGACGGTTGGTGATGTTGTCTTCTGTTGCGGCTATCCTGGCTCACTGCTGTGGTGCTGCTGTTTATTTTCATACATGGAGTGGTCGGCGGCCTTCAACAACTCAGACGGGGTTGCGGCATCATCCGGGTAACGGGCCATGCCGATGCTCACGCCAAGCTGCCAGCTGGTGCCGTGTAGAGTGAGGGGATCGGCAAAGGTTTTTTCGATCTCCCTGATAATGCGTTGGCAGCCCTTGTCCTGGTTGCAGGGGGCATTGATAAGGATGACAAACTCATCGCCACCCAGGCGCGAGACCGTATCACTCTCCCGCACAATATTCTGCAGCCGCCAGGCGGTTTCACGCAGCGCCTGGTCACCGGCCTCATGACCGAGTGTGTCATTCAGTGGTTTGAATCTGTTCAGGTCGAGGAACAACACCTCGACAGTACCACTATTTCTCTCTGCCATCTTGAGCGCGCGTTCCAGACGATCCATGAAGACAGTACGATTAGTCAGGCCGGTCAGGGGGTCGTGGTAGGCGAGTTGTCGTAGCTGCTCTTCCAGTTGATAGGAGCGCAGGGCCTGACGCACGCGCGCCAGTAGCTCAATCTTGTTTACCGGTTTTCTGATGAAGTCGACCACTCCTCCGTCAAAGGCACGCTGTAGCTCGATACTGTGGTGATCGCCGGTGACCATAATGCTGGGGACATGCTTGTACCTTCTGTCCCCTTTGATGATCTGACACAGATCGATACCGTCCATCCCCGGCAGATTCAGATCAAGGAGAAACAGGTCATAGACGTTCCCCCTGGATTCGTTATTGATTACCTTGTCATGAGCCTCTTCGGCCGAGGCGGCGAAGTCAATATTGGTATAACCATGTTTGTTAAGCATGGCAGTGAGGGTGAAGCGCTCCGTCTCGCTGTCTTCAACTATCATGATGCGGGCTTCGGTTTTAATCTGGCTCATATGTGTTCCTGGGTGTTCGCTATTCAATAACAGTGCAATTGCATGCAGCGTGCAGTAACTCAGTCGGGTGGCGACAAACCGTAGTGTGAACAAAGTTTGTCCAGGCATTGCACACCGGCTTCATATATCTGACCTGCGATGCTCTGTGCCTCATC
>JBFFJV010000110.1:0-7824 GCA_041555695.1 Thiohalomonadaceae bacterium
GGGTTGGGGGAGAGCACCAGCGGCTCTTTTGTGCGGTCCACCACGGCCTGGGCGAAGGCAAAGAGCGCTTCGCGGGTACCCGCTACCGGCAGTACGTGCTGTTCGGCATCGACGCTGCCCACGGGCAGCTCAAAACGGCGGGTCAGCCAGTCGCCAATCGTCTGACGCAGTTCATGACGTCCCTTGGTCAGCGGGTAGTTGGCCAGGCCGTGTAGATGGGTGATCAGTTCCTCCACCACAAAGCCCGGGGGCCGGTGTTTGGGCTCACCGATGGAGAGGGCGATATGGGGCTTGGCGACCGGCGTCACCTCGCCCTTCAGCTGGTTAAGCTTCTCGAAGGGGTATGGCTGCAGTCTGTTCAGATCCGGGTTCATTATCAGGCACGTGCGAAAAACAGCCCGCCATTATAAGGTATAAGGCCCGTGTCATAAACAGCGCTAAAAACCATGCCGTAAATAGGGACTAAAGTCATGCAAATCAAAGCGATACACCATCTCAGCCTGATCGTTGCCAATACTGAGCGTGCCCTGGCCTTCTATCAGGGGCTGCTTGGACTGCCACTGGCAGCGCGGCCCGAACTCAGTTTCCCCGGTGCCTGGCTCACCATTGGTAGCCAACAGCTCCACCTGATGGAGCTACCCAACCCCGATCCGGCCAGCGGTCGTCCCGAGCATGCCGGGCGTGATCGACACCTGGCCCTTAGCGTTGAAGGCCTTGATGAACTGACTCAAAAGCTGGAACAGCACGGCATTCCTCATACCCGCAGTCGCTCTGGCCGAGCCGCCGTATTTTGCCGTGACCCGGATGGTAATGGGGTGGAGTTGATCGCTTCAAATTGAGGTGACTGTTTTGCGTGGTTCTCTCAATCGCGTGAAAATTCATAAGCGCTAAGAATTTAAGAGAATGAGTTAAATGAATGAGCTGGTAGAGAAGCAAGTGTACTGCCCCTACTGTGGGGAGTTTATTGATCTCCTGATTGATACCTCCGTTTCTCATCAAAACTATATCGAGGACTGCCAGGTCTGTTGCCGGCCCATTATTGTTGATGTGATAGCGAGTCAAGACGGTGATGTCAGCGTGACCGCTTCGCATGAAGATGAGTAGTCGGTCGTTAAAGTAGAAGATGGATGAGGGATTTAATCTTCACCACGCAGCTATTCGTTTGCAGGGTTTTGTTCTTACGATTGAGGTAAATTGTTCGCTGCAAAAGTTAGCTGCTGAGTGCCTCAATAATTTTCTCTTCCAAGTCTCTCCTCTTCTCGCTGCTATCGAGCGGCTGTCCATTCTCATCGGTAATAAAGAAGATATCCTCTACCCGTTCACCCAGTGTGGAGACCTTGGCGTTTTGCAGCTGGATGTCGCATTCGGCCATCACCTTGGCGATGACGGAGAGTAGGCCGGGACGATCCGAGGCGACCACTTCCATGATGGTGCGCTCGTTGTTCGGGTCGTCGTGAAAAAAAACTCGTGGCGGGATCGGGAAGTGCTTGAGCTGGCGTGCCACCTGGCGATGTACCTTGTCCGGTCCCTGTTCGGGGTTGGAAAGCAGGTGCTGTAACTGCTCTTTGATCTCATCAAGGCGGTAGCGACCGGAAATGGGGTCACCGTCATCTTCCAGAACGATATAGGTATCAACGGTGTAGTTGTCGTTGGAAGGAATGATACGTGCATCGACGATATTTAGCCCTAGCTGATCCAGCAAGGTGGTCGTGGTGGTGAACTGAAAACCACGGATCGGGGTGTAGAGAAAGATCTCGGTGCCGCCGCGTTCAGTCTGCTGGCGCAGCATCACCAGCGGGGCCGGGTTGTCGCTGTTTTCGATGATTGCGCGCGTATGCCAGGCGATTTCACTGCCGGAGTAACGCAGAAAATACTCCTCTCCCAGACGGCTCCAGAAACTATCGATTTGTCTATCGGTTATGCGTTGCAGCTTGAGCTGTTTTAACGCCTCTTTCTTGCGCTCGGCAATTACCTCGCTTTGTATTATCGGGTTGGAGAGGCCTCGATGCAGCGCCTTATGGGTAGAGTGGTAGAGCTCGGCGAGCAGGGCGTCTTTCCAGGAGTTCCATACCGTGGGGCTGGTGGCACGAATGTCGGCGACGGTGAGCAGGTAGAGGTAGTCGAGGTATTTTTCGTTACCAATCTGTGCGGCGAATTTGTTAATTACATCCGGGTCGGAGATGTCTTTGCGTTGCGCCGTGGTGGACATGATGAGGTGGTTGCGTACCAGCCAGCTCACCAGGTTGGAGTCATATTCGCTAAGACCATGTTGCTGGCAAAACTGTGCCGCCTCCGGTGCACCCAGTACCGAGTGATCACCACCGCGCCCCTTGGCGATGTCATGAAACAGTCCGGCGATATAGAGCAGCTCGGGCTTTGGCAGTTTATGGCTGACTTTGCTGCAGAGCGGGAACTCATGGTGGTGATCGGCAACGGTGAAACGGCGCAAATTCCGCACCACCGAGAGGGTGTGTTCATCCACGGTGTAGACGTGAAACAGGTCGTGCTGCATCAGTCCTACGACGTGGCCGAATACCGGCAGGTACTCGGCGAGAATGCCGTAGCGGTTCATGCGTCGTAGCTCATGGGTAATACCCTGAGTCTGACGTAGTAGTTCCATGAACAGTGCGCGGCAACGCAGGTCGTTGCGAAAATTCTCATCAATAAGGTGACGATGGTTACGTATCTGGCGGATGGTATTGGCGCGTACTCCCTTGAGGGCCGGTTGCTGCGCCAGGATTAAAAAGATCTCCAGAAGCGCGAAGGGGAAGTGTTTGAAGACCTTGTCGTGAGTAACCTCGATAAATCCCTTACGGCAGTGAAAGCGCTTGTTAATCGGTTTTGGCTCTTCAGATTCGTTGTCATAAAGGATCTCCTCCTGAAACAGCTGCAGTAGCATCTCATTCAGGCGCTGCAGCTCCATGATGGTACGGTAGTACTCTTTCATGAAGTGCTCGACCGCCAGGTGCTTGTCGTCGTCTTGATAGCCGAACAGCGTGGCCAGGTTGCGCTGGTGATCGAACAGCAGGCGATCCTCCCGTCGCTTTGCCAATACGTGCAGGCCGAAGCGTACACGCCACAAAAAGCTCTGCCCGTCTACCAGAGCCTGATACTCTTCCACGGTAAGAAAGTTGTGCTCAACCAGTCCGGCCAGGGTTTCGCAACCGAAGTGGCGCTTGGCTACCCAGCCAATCATCTGGATATCGCGCAGGCCGCCAGGCCCTTCTTTTACGTTGGGTTCCAGGTTGTAGGCGGTGTCGTGGAATTTGTGATGGCGCGCGATCTGCTCATCCCATTTGGCCTGAAAGAAGTCGCGACCGGGCCAGATATGTTTCTGGTTGGTCGTCTCGCGCATCTGCTGGAACAGTGGTTCAGGGCCGCTGAGCAGGCGCGCCTCCATAATATTGGTGGCAACGGTGATGTCATCACGCCCCTGCTCGATGCAGTCCTGCACGGTGCGCACGCTGTGGCCGACATCCAGGCCGATATCCCACATCAGTAGCAGAAACCGCTCCAGTGCATCGCTGTGGGCGGCCAGAGCAGGTTCCTCGGCGAGGAGCATGATGTCGATGTCGGAGTGAGGATGAAGCTCACCACGGCCATAGCCGCCGACCGCCACCAGGGCGATTTCACCGGCCGCCTCACCCAGATGGTGACTCCAGGCGCAGCTCAGCAGCTGGTCGATGAATCGGGCGTGGTGCGTGACCAGGGAGACCACATCGTGATTATTGCGAAAGCGGAATTCCAGTCGCTCATGCGCCTGGGCAATGGCATCACGGAACAGTTTGATCGGATTGTTGCTGGCGCTAAGCTCTGCGTTAAATACAGTGATGTCGAAGAGCGGTTCGACCTCCGTGTGATGCACTTAAATTTCCTCCCCCTGTCGCAAGGTTAGTACCTCGACACCATTCTCGGTCACTAATAAAGTATGTTCCCACTGAGCAGAGAGGCTGCGGTCCTTGGTGATCACGGTCCAGCCGTCGCGCATCAGGCTGACGTTGCGCTTGCCGCCATTAATCATTGGTTCAATGGTAAAGATCATGCCGGCTTTCAGTTCGATACCGCTGCCGGGGCTGCCGTAGTGTAGGACCTGCGGCTCTTCATGGAACTCGCTGCCGATGCCGTGGCCGCAGTACTCGCGTACTACCGAGTAGTTGTGCCCCTCGGCATGTTTCTGGATGGCGTGGCCGATGTCACCCAGGTGCATTCCCGGTTTGACCATCTTGATCCCGAGGACCAGGCACTCGCGGGCGATCTCTACCAGCCGTCTCGCCTTTACCGTGGGCTCACCGACAAAGAACATCTGGCTGGTGTCGCCGTGGTAACCATCTTTGATCACGGTGATGTCTATGTTGACGATATCGCCTTTCTTTAACACCTTATCACCGGGAATGCCGTGGCACACCACGTGGTTGACCGAGGTGCAGATGGAGCGGGGGAAACCGTGGTAGTTGAGCGGGGCGGGGATCGCCTGCTGCTCGTTGACGATGTAGTCATGGCAGATACGGTTTAGCTCCTCAGTGCTTACCCCTGCCTTGACCTGGGGGGCGATCATCTCCAGCACCTCGGCAGCCAGTCGTCCGGCGACACGCATCTTCTCGATCTCAGCAGCAGTTTTGATTTTTACACTCATGTCGTTGATTTCTCTGACTTCTTCCGGTTGCCGGGGGCGTATGGCGGGTTACCCGGAAGGGGCGGAAAAAGTGGCTCCGTCGTTGTTGATTGGGGGAGGTTATGGTATAAAGTGCGCGCTTTATAGGCAAACCTAAATATCGGGGAGGCGGATTGGCCGCCAAACCGAAATCCACACATGTGCCGACAGGGTCTGTCCGGGTGCCCCCTACTATAGAATAAAGTAGGGGGTTGGACATCCCGGTACATGGAGGACTAACCCAAACCAGGAGTTTAGAACTTATGGCTAGCGTAACAATGCGTCAAATGCTGGAGGCCGGTGTACACTTCGGTCACCAAACCCGTTACTGGAATCCCAAGATGGCTCCCTTCATCTTCGGCGATCGTAACAAGATCCATATCATCAACCTCGAGAAGTCCCTGCCGCTCTACAATGATGCAATGAACTTCATCTCCAAACTGGCGGCCAAGAAGGGCAGTGTCATGTTCGTCGGCACCAAGCGTCAGGCCGGTGAGATGATCAAGCAGGAAGCCGAGCGTGCCGGTATGCCTTTCGTCAATCACCGCTGGCTCGGCGGTATGCTGACCAACTTCAAGACCGTGAAGCAGTCCATCAAGCGTCTGAAAGACCTTGAGACCATGGATGCAGACGGTTCTCTGGATCGCCTGACCAAGAAAGAGGCGCTGATGCGTCGTCGCGAGATGGAGAAGCTGGAGCGCAGCCTCGGTGGTATCAAGGACATGGGCGGCCTGCCCGATGCCATGTTCGTCATCGATGTCGGTCACGAGAAGATCGCGGTAAGCGAAGCGAAGAAGCTGGGTATTCCGGTAATCGCCGTGGTTGATACCAACTGCAGCCCTGAAGGCGTGGACTACGTGATCCCCGGTAATGATGACTCCATTGGTGCCATCACCCTGTATGCACAGGGCGTTGCCAACGCAATAATGGAAGGTCGGGCCTCTAGCTCCACCACTGGTGGTGGTAGCAGCAGCGACGAGTTCGTTGAAGTGGCCGAGGAGGCCTAAGTCTCCCGCTTTTATTGCCACAAAAAAGGGGGCCCGGCCCCCTTTTTTGAAAGTATTCTACGGTTCACCCCGCAATTAAGCCGGGCTGGTTCGTAAAAAAACACATTTAGATACGATTTATATAGAGGAAATCAGAGATGGCTATTACCGCTGCACTGGTTAAGGAACTGCGCGAGCGCACTGGCGCTGGCATGATGGAGTGTAAGAAGGCGCTGGTTGAGGTCGATGGCGATATCGAAGCGGCAATCGAGCTGATGCGCAAGACCGGCCTGGCCAAGGCTGACAAGAAGGCGGGTCGTACTGCCGCTGAAGGCCTTATCGTGGTTAAGTCTAGCGACGATAACAAGAAGGCGGTTATGGTTGAGGTTAACTGTGAGACCGATTTCGTTACCAAGGGTGATGATTTCAAGAACTTCTGTGATGAAGTGGCGCAGCTTACCCTGGATACCCAGCCTGCAGACCTCGATACTCTGCTGGCGGCCAGCATGTCCGGTGGCGAGAGTGTTGCCGATACCTGCAAGCGTCTGATCGCCAAGATTGGTGAGAACATGAGCGTGCGTCGCTTCCAGCTGTTCAATACCGAGGGGCTGCTCGCCAGTTACCTGCACGGTGCGCGTATCGGCGTTATGGTCGACATGACCGGTGGCAGCGTTGAGCTGGCCCGTGACATCGCGATGCACATCGCCGCCAGCAACCCCAGCGCAGTGGACGACTCTGAGGTTGACCCGGCCCTGATCGAGAAGGAGAAGGAGATCTTCACCGCTCAGGCCCTGGAGAGCGGCAAGCCTGCTGAGATCGTCGAGAAGATGATCGGTGGTCGCATCAAGAAGTACCTCAAGGAGATCACCCTGGTCGGTCAGCCCTTCGTGAAGAATCCTGATCAGACCGTAGAGCAGCTGCTGAAAGAGGCCGGTGCCACCGTTAACGGTTTCACCCGCTTTGAAGTGGGAGAAGGTATCGAGAAGAAGGTCGAGAACTTTGCCGATGAGGTAATGGCTCAGGTGAAGGGAAGCTAAACGATGAGTGCCACCGACAGCAAACTGGCTTATAAACGTATTCTGCTCAAGCTTAGCGGCGAGGCCCTGATGGGCGAGCAGGATTTTGGTATTGATCCTGCCGTAATTAAGCGCGTCTCCGAGGAGATCGCCGAGGTGGTCAATGCCGGCGTTGAGGTAGGTCTGGTGATCGGTGGCGGCAATATCTTCCGTGGCGTCAGCCTGGCAGGTTCTGGTATGGAACGCGCCACGGCCGATCACATGGGCATGCTCGCAACCGTGATTAATGCCCTGTCGGTGCAGGACGGCCTGGAGAAGGCCGGACTGAATGTACGCGTGATGTCGGCGTTGCCGATCCATCAGGTATGTGAAGATTATGTGCGCCGCCGTGCGGTGCGTCATCTGGAGAAGGGGCGCGTAGTGATCTTCGCTGCCGGTACCGGCAACCCCTTCTTTACTACTGATTCGGCTGCTACCCTGCGTGGTATTGAGATTAACGCCGATTTGGTAATGAAAGCGACCAAGGTCGATGGCGTCTATACTGTCGACCCGGTCAAGGATCCCAGCACCAAGCGCTACTCCCGCCTCAGCTTCGATGAGGTACTGGACAAGAAGCTTGGTGTGATGGACCTGACGGCAATCGTGCTATGTCGCGATAACAATATGCCGCTCAAGGTCTTTGATATGAATAAACACGGTGCCCTGATGCGCGTGATGCAGGGCGAGGATGAAGGCACGCTGGTAGAGCGTGGAGAGCACTGATCATGATTGACGATATCAAAAAAGATGCCGAACGGCGTATGCAGAAGAGTGTTGAGTCACTGAAAACGGAGCTTGCCAAGATCCGTACCGGCCGTCCGCACCCCAGTCTGCTTGATCATGTAACCGTGGATTATTACGGTTCCGAGGTGCCGCTCAGCCAGGTCGCAAACATCAATGTTGAGGATTCTCGTACCCTTTCGGTCACCCCATGGGAAAAGCCGATGGTGGGTGTGGTAGAGAAGGCGATCATGAAGTCTGATCTGGGCCTCAACCCTGCCACCAGTGGCAGTGTGATTCGTGTACCAATGCCGCCGTTAACCGAAGAGCGCCGCCGCGATCTGGCCCGTGTGGTCAAGGCCGAAGGTGAGCAGGCCAAGGTGGCTGTGCGCAACATCCGTCGTGATGCCAA
>JBFFJV010000111.1:0-7817 GCA_041555695.1 Thiohalomonadaceae bacterium
CCAACATTATTGATACTCACATCATCCTGGACTAAAAAACGACGCCAGACCACACCCCAACCTACTCGTCACCAATAAATGCATTAACCATTACGCTATCAATTAAGCGAATACACTAGATCATTTACAACCATCACACACAATTACACTCAAAACCATCAGACCAACCTACAACAGCAAAGGAATGGAATACGAGTAATATCATTACCCATCCACTTAGCCTCCACTGACACAAGCGAACATTCAGTGTGAGTATGATTATCACGAGCTTAGTTAGACGCAACCAGCTGACAAAAGAAATGCAGCAGCCAAACGGAAGAACAAATTATGTCATCGCATTATTTATAGCGAACACCTATTACCCATAATTCGACCTCGCGTTAGAAGTTGATGATAATCAGTGACAACATAAGTCATCACTAAAAACAGGCGCCACAAAGAATAGGGAAATAACAGGCATGAAACAGTTTTTTACCGTTATATTTAGAAGGTTAATTTACGCGCAATTTCTGATATCACCCCATTCAATCTATGCATGTAACAACGTCTTCAACAACTCTACAAATACTAAATTCATCAAGAACACCAGATAAAGAAATACTGTGAGTTATAATTGCAGCAGAGCCACCTAGTCTACTAAGCGACTAAACCGGAAGTAACAATTCAGCACATCTTGCTTCCGATATATAGCCACAAGCAGACGAAACTCGCATACCAATAAATCACTATGTGATGCATAGTGAAATAATATTATTTGTAGGCTATGTGCGGACGATTCACACAAACCTCCTACCCTACCCGCTATGCAGAACTCCTTGGCACAGAGGCCAACTTCGACATTGCCCCCCATTACAACATTGCTCCCTCTCAGGATATACTGGCTTGTAAGGTTACCCCCTGGGGTGAGCGTGTCCTTGAACCCATGCATTGGGCCCTGGTCTGGCCCCCTCCTGGGCCAAGGAAAAAAAGATCGCAACCACATGATTAACGCACGGGCTGAGACAGTTTCCGAAAAGCCCGCCTTCCGTCATTCCTTCAGAGCCCAGCGATGCCTCATCCCCGCTGATGGTTTCTACGAGTGGCAGCAGGCTGATGGCAAGCAACCCTACTACATCCACCGAAAGGATAAGGAACCGATAGTCTTTGCCGGGCTTTGGGAACACTGGAATGGGCCGGGTGGTGTTCACATGGACTCCTATACCATCATCGTCTGTGATGCCAATGATGCCCTGAAACCCATTCATGAGCGTATGCCCGTGATCTTACCCCCTGATACGTGGGAAGAGTGGTTACGGACTGAGATGCAGTCACTACCCGCACTGCAGGGGCTCCTTGCCCCGTATCGTGGTGATGACCTGGTGGCAGATCTAGTGTCGAGGCAGGTGAACAATCCAAGAGTCGACGGTGAGGATCTCATTAAACCCGTTTGCTAGCACGAAGCACTAACATCACTGAAACAGGCACATAGCATTAAATTGAATGGGTATTGCGCGACTAACCTCTTCGCTTTTGAGCTCGCTAAAAACACTCTGCGAGTCATAGTAGAAGTCATTTAGAAGATATGTTCTAGGTATGAGGCGTCATGCGTATTTATCATCTCTTTGAAATTAAAAACTTCATGCCTGGCTCCTTTACTAATCGTCGTTCCTATTGTTATCCATTAGATGGATCATCCAATGAGCCAGTAAGATTATTTGTACAGCTTTGTGATATCCATCGCCTTTTTGGTTACAGCATCAATGAGTGATTTAGGGCCATGTACTTTTACATCACTCCCATAATGAAGCACTTCAGACACCATGTCATTTTCATTGGTATAGGGCACTTTTAAGTGATATGAACCATCAGGAGACCAATTCCCCACCTGTTTTTCATGCCACACCTCATTGCATGCCCACTGGGATCGGGTCTTGGTAAATTCCATTTCAGCCATCTTTACCTTATCGCCACCAAAGATTCCGTATCCCGAATCCAGTTCCTTTATCAGCCGCGATGCCGGAACCTCTTTTGCTTTAGTTGTCTCAACCGCACACAAATCAACAGCATCCATACCAAAGCGTCTGATCTTGTTTCTCATATGACACCATGCATCAAGATACCATGTACCTTTGTAGTAAGTCAGACGCTGAGGGCTAACCGTACGCTGTGTGACATCTCCCCGTCCCCGGTTATGATGCTTAATAGTGATCCGTACGCGTTGCAGTAAGGCATGGGCGATTTGTTCGAAGTTTTCAGGCTTTACTGGCCTGTAGCCTGTATTGATCAGTTTGATACGGTTTCGGATCTCATCTATTGACTGGTCCTTGCTCCCGAGAATCGTCGCAATACGGGCACGAAGTGGTGTGATATGTGGGCCAAGCAGACCCGGCTGTAGCGTTGTCAGAAGGTGATCCATTGTCATCAGCGCATGGATTTCACTAGCGTTAAACCACAAACCTGGCAACTCATATTCTGGCCCACCCTCGATTCCCTCGCCAAAATAGTACCCCCCCTTCTCGCGGCTATATTCTATCGGAGCATGTAGTCTGTCACGCAGCGTCTCCAGATCACGCTTAAATGTGGCGCGGGAAACTTCGAGTTCCTCGAGGAATGTATCTATGGTAACGACTCTGCGCGTTCGCAGTAAGTTCTCAATCTTATAAAAGCGCTCTGTTCTGTCCATAGTGGCGGCCTCTCATATATGGCTTGTTTTACGGTCATAATACCATAACCAAGCAAGAGGCTCATTAGATGAGCCACACCAGCACCATTCTTGTTCACTAAAACAGAGTTTTAGATAGGCAGTCTATTAAGTCGTCTTGCAAGTGGTAGGAGTTCTTCCAAATAGGGTGTAGACATACGGTAGGGATCTGGCTCAATCTCCAGACGCATAAATCTGTCTCATAACCTTCTTAGCCTGACTAAAACTCGTTGGCGGACCGGCTAGCACATCGTGCAGCGGAACAAAGGCGAATAGCGTTAGAAATGTTATAAATATATAGGTTTCATATCAGATCGCATAGAAATACCGCTGCCTTAGATGCTCAAGGTGGGCAGTCATCCCTTTCCAGCCTACGGCCTTCTCCCAGTCGCCCCAGAGTTGTGGGTAGGAAAGCGATCTGAATTCTATATCACTGCTCTCCACGCGCCCGGTAAAATCAATCACCTCTTCACGATGTCGTGTGAACTCTTCCATATCCGAGGCATTTACCGGTTCCCAGTATAGGTAGAGCAAGACCAGATTTTCCGATGTACTACCTAGAGTATTGCGCATCCCCAGATAGTGTTTCACCAGTTGCGCTGCATCCAGGTGACGGTAATAGTTTGGCTTCATTTTCAGATATTCGTACACCTCACCCCAGGAAGATTCAGCCGTGGAGTCGATGGCAGCGGAATAACTCTCTGCAAACTTGGCCTCTTTAGGGCTGAGTGGTTCTAGAAACTTGGACTCGATACAGATGGTAGAACTATCACCAATAACCACGAAATCAAGATTCGGCGAGTTTCCTTTCAGCCCGGTTGGCAACTTGTATTCGAACTGGGCTGCGTTAAAACCATCAAGCCCAAGAAGGGATAGTCGTTCCGGGTTTTGGCGAAACGGTGCAAAGGTATTCACCGCCAGTGCCGATGAGGAGAAGGCCGCACAAAACTTGGCAGGTCCCCTCTCACTGTCAAACAGCTCATTACCATCACCCTGGCTCATATCTTCCCAGAAATCACCACTTTGTACGCCTAGCACCAGGTTCTGCTCACAGAACCGTGTATAAGACGATGATGGGTCTCTTAAGTATGACGGTGCTTTTGGGGAAGAATCCAGGAGGTGCTGAACTGCTCCCTCCTCTGCTCGCATCCTTGTGTTCGTCATCCTATCCTCACGCGTAAAGAATTAAAGCAACATGTCGTGTATGTCATGCGCAAGACATTATCATAGCATGTGGCTCGCAAACTGAGCCTCAATTAGCGTTTCCCTCTTCATCGCCCAAGTCGATCTTAACCCCTCGACGCTGGTAGGTAGGTGTTTCAAGTGCTGTCCCAGACGAAAGGCCGTGCTCAGGGTAGCGCTTGCGGCGCTCTTCGATACTCATACCGAATACTTCCTGATTGACGGACTCCATCAATGCTTCTAAGTCCTGTCGTGTGGCGATCTGAAGATCAAGCGAGGCATGCATGAATCCCTCCACATACCTCCTCTGTTCGGCAGGTACGGCATGGCCGTGGTGAATCATGACGAAGAGTTCCTTGATTTTTTCCTTGAGAGAATCGAAATAACGTTCAGTTTCCATATCCATACCATCCAGGGTTAGAAGTCATCATATTTATTGCAGTCCATAGTAGACACGCTATTCGCCGCCTAGCGCTTTCAAAAGGATCTGGTAGGTATAGGAGTATGCCCGTGACTCCCCACCCGCTCTGGGGCCCGCCACGTTAAGGGTGCGAACAGCATGACGATCGATAAACGCCTTTATCAACTGGGCGGCCCTCTGCGCATCGATTTCATCACCATCGATGAGTTTAAAGGGTTTCTTCTGCTTCAAACAGAAAGCAACGGTAAGTGCCGTTCCTCCCGACAACTCATTGAAGTAGATGATCAACGTGGCATCCGAGTCCTGCACGTTCTTCAAGGTACGCTGTCGATACCCTCCTTTTACTATCTCCTTGAGAGGGTAATGCTCAGGGATCAGACCGTCCTCCGCGGTACGCCCTGGTGGACACCAACCACCGCACACCACACCAGACGAGAGCGCCGCATCCAGCGCGGCCCTGTCCACACCAGTCTGCCCTCCAGAGATAATGGTCAATTCATTCATACCAGAAGATTATCGCAGACCGGGTCAGGGTGTCACCTGCCAGAGAAGAGTGGCAAGGTTAGTTGTCGTGGTGGCCGATCAGGAAGCCGTCTCTCATAGAGATCAGACTCCAACGGCTCCCAGAACAGGTCCTGTTGCTTGGATGCGGCGGCCATATTCGCTAGTAGCAGGTCAAGCAGCGTTTGACCATCGATACGAGGCATACGAATCAGGAGTTCAGCAATGAGGCGGATCCGCCCGGAAATAACAGGTATCCGCAAAATCTCCCTGCATCCCAGTGTGAGTACGTGCTCGTGTCCCATTATGTTGTGCCGGTAGTACTGATAGTGTGGACTAGTTTTATCCTCGGGTTGAAGGCGGAACTTGGCAGCACGATCCCCAGACGCCCCATCTTCCAAGCAGCCGAGGGGCACCAGGTTGAACTCCTCCTCGGCGAGGTAGCCGGCATCTAAGAACCAGTGTTCCTCTATCCAGTACCGCAACAGGCGCCCTGGGCAGTGCCCCGTGGTATGAAATCTTTCTGACCCCTCACAAATCCTATCAACGTCGATAGCACTGTGAAGGTGACCGGATTGTCCCGTAGTGACTGCCACCTCAATGATCCTGTACCCAAGGTAAAGAGCCATCACCGCATGACCTGCCTCGTGGCAGGCCGTGGCCATTGTGTGGCCTGACTGACGCTGATACTCCAGTCTACTTGCCTGGCTATACATATGACACTAACGGTCTCATCAGATATTTAAAGGTCTAAACCCCCTCCCCCCTCAGTTCAGCGATGGCTCTTTCCAGAATACCAACCTGGCCAATCGCACTCGCAGCACGCGAGTAGGTGTCACCACCAGAGATCACACATGACCACGCTTCATTGGCAATCTCAGATAGTGAACTCGGAAGTGCCATTTGACTGGTTTTCTCTGCATTCAATGCTGTTTTGATAGCAAAGACCGAAGATTTCGAATCACTCATCCTACCGTTGCTTATCGAATCGGACAGATCGCAAGAGGCCTCGGTGCAAAGGCTAAGCACCTTATCCAGATACTCATTCTGTGATGATGTAAGAACCATATTCTTTCTCCTATTTACTTGATTGCCTGCACTACCGATTTCACAGAGTGTCATACAGAACGGTTAGATCTTCCGATTAATGGCCCTCATTCAGTGCTTCCATGACGGGGCGCCATAGTCTGCGGCTGATACTGCTTAGGTGACCTACTCCGCTTGTCTGCCCGGACTCAAGTTCTGATAGTGCTGCGGCAAGCTGGGATGCTAACTCATCATGTGGCCGTGTTGTGTCTTCTCTTACGCTTTCAACGAGCTTTGACAACTCGTACTTGGCCTCACCGGCGTAATCCAATGACAGGCACTCGATGATGTAGCACAGGTGTTCAAGGGTTTTAATCCGGTTTTTGAGTACCGCATCCATGGCTCAGACTGCCTCAGCGTCAAGGTCGAGGCAAACGTTGAAGGCACCAATCTTGCGACGCTTTAGCAGGAACATCAAAGAGAGCGCGGCATCCTGACACACGAACTGCTCCGGGGGCCATGGTATCTCGCCAAAAGGATCGGCTCTAACATCCCCCTTTGAGATCGCAATCATGCCCAAGTGCTGTCCCTGATGGAGGCTCATGCCAAAGGTATGGTTCTCAATACCGATGGGCTCTCCCATCAAGCGGCTGAAGAGCTCATCCATCGCCGAGCGGCCATCCTCCCCACGTGAGAAGAGTTGCTCTACGACCTGCACCTCAAACTCGGGCCAATTACCTGCTTTCATGGGACGAGCGCTAAGGCGGTATTGCTGGTAGGAGTCAAAGAGTTGTTTCTGCCAGGTATCGAACGGCGTGCCCAGGGTCAGGATCAAGGTATCGTCCATCGCATTCTCCTCGCATCGATTTAATACATGTGAGTATGGGACCTTTCCCCCACCTCACACGACCTAGGATACGGGAGATAGTGGCTCAGGGGATGAGCCTCTCAGGAAAGAACCGTAAACCACCCGTTAACGGATGTGACACTTCCTCCAGGGACCTGACCAACAAGATTAGGTAAATACGACTACCTTAGGTCCTAAACCTGTTTCAGATAGCCCTCCTCCCAAACCAACTCTCCGCAATGGTGCAGTAGTGTCTCATCTCGTGAAGTGGATATTGATACCCGGGTAGCTCATCGCATGAGCCTGGTGGGAGGTAAACTATCTCGTACCGACACACTCAGAGACAGAACTATGGCTAAACTCACCATTGCATGTACTGCCAGAACCCTTTTTGATCTTGATGAAAGCCATCAGATCTTTGTAAATGAAGGCGTGGAGGCCTACTCCAAGTACCAGCTTGATAATGAAGAGAACATCCTGGGCGCCGGGCCAGCTTATTCGTTGATTCGTAAGCTTTTGGCACTGAACACAAAAGATGCCCAGGTTGTAGAGATAGTTCTTCTCTCTCGGAACAGTCCTGAGACTGGCCTTAGAGTGTTCAACTCACTCCGGGCACACGGGATAGACATCTCAAGGGCAGCGTTTACGCGAGGGCATTCACCATCACCCTATATACAGTCATTTGGTGTGGATCTATTCCTTTCATCTGAGCCTAGCAACGTCGAAGCCGTGCTGCGTGATGGCTATGCCGCAGCAACTGTTTTGCCCTCAACAAACAACAATCATGAGGAGTGCCTTAAGGTAGCCTTTGATGGTGATGCGGTTCTATTCTCTGATGAGTCAGAACGACTCTACCAAGAGCATGGTTTGAGCGAGTTCACACGATCAGAGTGTGAAAATGCACGCAATCCTCTTCCTGCTGGCCCATTCAAGAACTTCCTCATGCGACTGCATGAGATTCAGGCCACCTACCCCCCTGAATCATCACCTATTCGTACTGCTCTAGTCACGGCAAGAGCCACACCGACTTCAGAGAGAGTGATACGCACACTCCAGTCATGGGATGTACGGGTGGATGAGGCATTCTTCCTTGGAGGGAGCGACAAGGGCTCAGTCCTTAAAGCGTTTGGCGCAGATATCTTCTTTGACGACCATATAAA
>JBFFJV010000112.1:0-7787 GCA_041555695.1 Thiohalomonadaceae bacterium
CCGGGAGCGTAGGTGTTGCCGTCGTTGAGACGACCGCTGTGGTGTACCGACTCTTCATCGCTGTGGATGTAGTAGCGACGCTGGCATTTACCGGTCTCGCCATAGACCTTGAAGGTGTTGGCAAGGATGTCGAAGTGGTTGGCATCGGGACCGAAGTGGCTGAAGTTGCCATTACCTTCGCTCTCGGCCTTGGCAACGGCCTCTTTAAAGGCAGCGCGATCCAGGCTGTGGTAGCTGTCACCTTCGACGACCAGCGGGGTGATCTCCTGGCGAACAAAGATGTGCTCGAAGGCACGTTTAACAGTGGTGGTACCGGCGCCGGAAGAACCGGTTACCGCGATGACGGGGTGCTTAACAGACATAGGCCTACTCCAAAACTAACTTAAATTCTTTTATTTCAGCAACTTAGAAATTTTGACCGCTCATTTTATCTGAAACGGGGGGGGGAGTCTCGGAAAAAAAAGGGTTTTCTTGCTACAAACTTTCTTACTTGTTGATTTTTAAATGTTTTATCTACTACGTAGGAGCGGCCTTCAGGCCGCGAATAGCGGTGACATACACTCTGCTCGCGGCCTGTGGAGGCCGCTCCTACGAAGATAGTAGATTATTTGTTTTCACGTGCGATGGCACGATAACCGATGTCGCGACGCATAAACATACCGTTCCAGCTGATCCTGTCGGCCAGCTCATAGGCCTTCTGCTGCGCCTCGCTGACGCTGTTGCCCAGTGCGGTGGCGCAGAGTACGCGACCACCGGCGGTGACGACATTGCCATCGCTCTCGGCAGTGCCGGCGTGGAAGATCCTGGCATCGGCAGAATCGGCACCGTCGAGGCCGTTGATCACATCACCCTTGGCATAGTCACCGGGGTAGCCACCAGCCGCCAGCACTACACCCATGGCTGCGCGTTCATCCCACTCGGCGGTGGCCGTGTCGAGTTTGCGATCCAGCGCCGTGTTGCACAGTGCCACCAGGTCGGACTTCAGGCGCATCATGATCGGCTGGGTCTCCGGGTCACCGAAGCGGCAGTTGTATTCAATCACCTTGGGTGCACCTTCGGCGTTGATCATCAGACCGGCGTAGAGGAAACCGGTGTAGGGGTTGCCCTCGGCAGCCATCCCCTCGACGGTGGGGATGATCACCTCCTTCATAATGCGGTCGTGGATCGCCGGGGTGACCACCGGGGCGGGGGAGTAGGCACCCATGCCGCCTGTGTTGGGGCCGCTGTCACCTTCGCCGACACGCTTGTGATCCTGAGAGGTGGCCATCGGCAGGATGTTCTTGCCATCGACCATGACGATGAAGCTCGCTTCTTCGCCTTCGAGAAACTCCTCAATTACCACGCGGTGACCCGCCTCGCCAAAGGCGTTACCGGCGAGCATGTCGCGTACCGCTGCCTCGGCCTCCTCCAGAGTCATCGCGACGATTACGCCCTTACCGGCAGCGAGACCATCGGCCTTGATGACGATGGGGGCGCCCATCTGTTTAAGGTAGGCAAGGGCCGGGTCGATTTCGGTAAAATTCTGGTAGCCACCGGTGGGGATGTTGTGGCGTGCCAGGAAGTCTTTGGTGAAGGCCTTGGAGCCTTCCAGCTGTGAGGCTCCCTTGCTGGGACCAAAGCAGCGCAGACCGGCGGCCTCGAAGGCGTCGACCACGCCGATCACCAGTGGCGCCTCGGGGCCGACGATGGTGAGGGCGATATCGTTCTCTTTGGCGAAGGCGATCAGCTCGTCGATCGCCTCTACGCCAATGCTGACGTTTTCCAGTTTGGTCTCTCGGGCGGTACCGGCATTGCCGGGGGCAACGAAGACCTTCTCCACTTCAGGCGACTGTGCCGCCTTCCAGGCCAGGGCGTGCTCACGCCCACCACTTCCGATTACCAGTACCTTCATTGCTCTACCCTTGTTTTGCTGTTGTTGATCCCCGCTGCCAGCTGTGTGGCATTTTCAATGCGCGGATTGTTGTTGCTGATGTAGCGCGCGCTCTCGTAGAGAGTGCTCGTGAGTGTCTCCATCTGTTGCGCTCGCTGCGGATACTGCTTAATTAAATTCTCACGCGGTTTGTCACCATAGAGGCGATGCAGCTGTTTTCCTTCGCCGCGTAGCGGCATGCGAAAGTAGAACTCTTCATCGACCACACCAATCGTGGTGTTAGAACCGTGGGCGATGATAAAGGCGTTACGGTCATTGTCAAACGCGGGGTTGAAAAGGTCGCGCCCCAGCGTGGTATTGATATGGGGGTGGCCGCTGAGGCTGGCCAGTGAGGTCATGACATCCACCTCGCTGGCGACGGTATCGATCACCTTACCCTCAGCGATAAGTGTGGGGGCATAGATGACGAAGGGGACCCGGTTGCTGCCAAGCCCCAGCTGGGTGTCGGCCTTATGGGTGTGAATGCCGACGTTACCGGTGATGCCGTGGTCGCCAAAGAAGGCGAAGATGGTGTTGTCAAAATAGCCCGCCTCTTTGACCTGCTGCATGAACCAGCCGATGCTGTGGTCCATGAAGCGGTAGGAGTTAAACTCCTCCTCAGACTCAAAGCCGTATTTTAGTAACTCCTCCTGTGCGACATGCTTTATCTCGAAGCCACCATTGTCTTCCGGGATGGTATAGGGGCGGTGGTTGCCGGAGGTCTGGATCACGGCGAAAAAGGGTTTCTCCTCCTGCTGCAGTACCTTGTGCGCCTCCTTGAACAGGTCGAGATCCGAGATTCCCCAGACATCGACACGGGGCGACTCGTAGCTCCCCTCTTCATAGAGTTTCAGGTTGCGGATATTGTTGGCCAGCATGCCGCGAATGTTGGCCCAGTTGGCGCTGCCGCCGAGGAAGTAGTAGCGCTCGTAGTCGGCAAACTGGTCTACCACCACCTGCTGGTTGACCACCCTGGGGTTGCGTGAGGAGGTCTTGTTCAGCTGGACATCGGGAATGCCGGTGACCACGGTAAATACGGAACGGGCGGTGCCAGTGGAGGGGGTGTAGAAGTTTTTGAAGTAGAGACCGTCTGCGGCCACCGCATCAAAGTTGGGGGTCGGCTTCAGCGGGTTGCCGGAGAGGCCCGACTTATAGGCGGCGAAGGATTCCAGAATCACCACTACCACGTTGTAGGATTGCTTGGGGCGCAGCGCCGGTTTCACGGCGCGGATGAAGTTGAGTTTATTCGCATCGGGGGCATCGACACCCAGATAGCGGGCCAGTTGCGGGTAGTGGTTGCGCACAAGCTCCTCATCATAGGGCTCACCGCTGTTGTTGACGCTTTCGTAGAAGTAGAGCACCGGGTTAAAGGCTACGGCGGAGGAGAAGCTGTGGTTGCTGAAGAAGGCATCGGACCAGCGAAGCGGGTACCAGGATGCCTTACCGTAGAGGCCGAACAGCACAATAAAAAAGGTGGCGGTGATCATGCCCGCTTTGCGCCAGCCGCGTAGCGGCTGGTATGGCATGCTGGCGCAAAGCTGCAGCAGCTTGCGCAGCCCCAGCATCACGGCGGCAAAAGAGAGCAGCAGGATGATCGACCCGGTGATCACCGGATAGCTCTGCCACACCATCTGCAGCGAGATCAGCGGGTTGTCGAGGAAGCGCAGTACGCTGGAGTCGACCCGCACGTGCAGGTAGGCAAAATGGCCGAAGTCGGTAACGTAGAACATGATCACCGCGATGGTCGCAACCAGCAGATAGCCCAGCCACAGGTTACGACCGAGACGGCCCTCAAAGGGGCTGAGCGGGCGCAACCAGCCGATGAGCAGCATCGGCAGCACCAGCAGTAGTGCCAGGCGCAGGTCGAATTTGAAGCCGAGGTAGAGTGCCTGCAGCAATTCACCACCGCCCAGAGGGTCATTGGGGTTGTCGAACAGCTGCCAGAACATCAGTCGCGCGGTGGAGAAGGCGAGGGTGTAGAGCAGGACAATGAGGGCGGCGAGGCGCGTCAGTCGGGGTAATCGATTCATCTACTTCAATGGGTTCCAGCTGTCGGTATCGGTACGTAAAACTGCCGAGATTGTATCATAGGGCAGCATAACGGTATGGTTTGGCCGGTGCCCTGGCCTATTGGTCACGGCCTCGGGGCAGAAGTTCCCCTAATGCAAGAGGAGTTGGTAGTGAGTTTATTGCAGCGACGCGGTGTGCGTTGGACCTTTCTGGGCTTTTTCCTGCTGGTGTTGTTGCTGGCCACCGGTCGTATGGGGCAGGTCTATCTCGACAGTCGCCTGCAGGGTGCACGCGGACCCTATCTACAGTCGCCTGCCGCCGATGCGATGACGGTGCGCTGGCAGAGCGTGGATACGCAAAAGGCGGTGGTGCGTTACGGTACGGCAGCGGACAACCTCGATAAGCGGGTTGAGGGGGCAGAGGGGACGATTCACGAGCTGCGCCTGAGCGGCCTGAAGGCAGACAGCCGTTACTACTACAGTGTGGGTGGGGCGGTTCATCAGTTTCGTACCTCACCACTCCCCACCGCTGAACGCCCGTTACGTTTCTGGGTGCAGGGCGATCCGGGTCGTGCCATTCCCACCACCCTGCAGGGGCGGGAGAGTGCGATGCAGTGGGCCGCGGCCCACCCGCGTGACGGGCTGCCCGCTATCGACCTGTGGCTGACCACCGGCGATAACGCCTATCGCTCCGGTAAGGATGAGGAGTTTCAAAAGCACCTGTTCGACGCCTACCCCAAGCTGCTGCCCAGCGTTCCCTATCTGCCGGTACATGGCAACCACGATGCACGGCGCAACGCCTTCTATCCGCTATTCACCTTTCCCACGCAGGGTGAGGCCGGGGGGCTGCCCTCAGGCTCCGAGCACTATTTTTCTATCGACTACGGGATGGCACATCTGATTTTCCTCGACTCCCATGATGCCAGCCTGGAGAGCAACAGTGACATGCTGCGGTGGCTGCAACAGGATCTCGCGGCGACAAAGCAGCCGTGGATCATCGCCCTGTTACACCACCCGCCCTACACCAAAGGTTCACATAACTCGGATGACGATGGTGACAGCCGGGGCCGTATGCGACGGGTAAGGGAAAACGTTGTGCCGCTGCTGGAGCGGGGCGGGGTCGACCTGGCGCTGTTTGGCCATAGCCATGTCTATGAGCGCAGCCACCTGATGGCTTGTCACTACGGTGCTTCGGATAGCTTTAAGCCGCAGATGAATCTACAGCAGAGTGCGAAGGGTGAGTACCTGAAGCCTGTTGAACGTGTCGCGCTGAGCGGCACGATTTATAATGTGGTTGGTTCCAGTGCGCGTGCCGATCACGGCCCGCTGAATCATCCGGCGATGTTCGTGGCGAAAAGCGAGGCGGGATCCTTGATGCTCGATATTACGGCGAATAGCTTGAGTGGCTACTTTATCAACGTACAGGGCAAGGTCAGCGATAGTTATCGCATCACCAGGAGTGAGGGTGTTGGCAGCCAGCCCGGGCGTTGTCCTTAGCAGCCTCCAGGCCGCCACTACGCGTTTTAGCTACGCATAAAAAAAGGGCCGCAATTGCGGCCCTTTTTTCGTGGAGGCGGTTCCGGCTTAGTGACGGAAGTGACGCATCCCGGTGAATACCATCGCCATACCGTGCTCGTCGGCGGCGGCGATCACCTCATCATCACGCATCGAACCACCTGGCTGGATCACGGCGGCGATGCCCGCCTCGGCGGCGCTGTCGATGCCGTCGCGGAAGGGGAAGAAGGCATCAGATGCCATCACTGAACCCTGCACGGTAAGACCGGCATGCTCGGCCTTAATGCCGGCGATACGTGCGGAGTTGATGCGGCTCATCTGGCCTGCGCCGACACCGATGGTCATGTTCTCGTTGCCGTAGACGATGGCGTTGGATTTGACGAACTTGGCAACACGCCAGGAGAACATCAGGTCTGCCATCTCCTGCTCGGTGGGCTGACGCTTGGAGACCACTTTGATCTCGTTGGTCAGCAGCAGGTCGCTGGACTGTACCAGCAGACCGCCGTTAACGCGTTTAAAGTCGAGGGTTTCGAGTGAGCCGTCCCAGCTGCCGCACTCCAGTACGCGGACGTTTTTCTTCTCCGAGAGAACCTCCATCGCTTCCTGTGAAACGCTCGGCGCGATGATCACCTCGACAAACTGACGCTCGATAATGGTTCTGGCGGTGTGGCCGTCAAGCTCACCGTTAAAGGCGATGATGCCACCGAACGCCGACTCGGGGTCGGTGCTGTAGGCACGGTCATAGGCGGTGACCAGATCCGGACCGATGGCGACACCACAGGGGTTGGCGTGTTTGACGATGACACAGGCGGGGCCCTCATCGAACTGCTTGACGCACTCCAGTGCGGCATCGGTATCACCGATGTTGTTGTAGGAGAGCTCTTTGCCCTGCAACTGGCGGGCGGTGGAGATGGAGCCTGCGGGAGCGTTCTGCTCAACAAAGAAGGCGGCCTTCTGATGCGGGTTCTCACCGTAACGCATGGTCTGCACCTGCTGAACCTGCAGGTTGAAGGTGCGCGGGAAGTCGCTCTTCTCTTCAGCGGAGACCAGCTTGCCGAGGTGGTTGGCGATCATGCCGTCGTAGCGGGCGGTGTGTTCGTAGGTCTTTACCGCAAGGTCGAAACGGGTCTCGTAGGAGGTGGCGTTGTTGTTGGCCTTCATCTCTTCGAGTACACGACCGTAGTCGGCGGCGTCGACGACGATGGTGACATCCCTGTGATTCTTCGCTGCGGCGCGAATCATGGTGGGGCCGCCGATGTCGATATTCTCGATGGCGTCTTCCAGGGTGCAGTCGGGCCTGGCCACTGTTTGCTCGAAGGGATAGAGGTTGACCACTACCATGTCGATGCCGCCGATACCGTGCTCTTCCATCACCGCATCATCGGTGCCACGACGGCCGAGGATGCCGCCGTGAATTTTCGGGTGCAGGGTCTTGACCCGGCCATCCATCATCTCGGGGAAACCGGTGTAGTCGCCAACCTCAATTACCGCAATACCGCTATCTGCCAGCAGTTTGGCGGTGCCGCCGGTGGAGAGGATCTCCACGCCAAGGCCGCTAAGTTCCTTGGCGAAGTCGACGATGCCGGTCTTGTCGGAGACGCTGATCAGGGCGCGTTTGATGGTGTTCATCTTCTCTTCCTGTAGGCTGAGGCAGCCACCGGGGCGGGTGCCGGGGTCAAAATGGATTTGGGGTTATTTGTCCAGGTCGTACTGCATCAGTTTTTTGCGCAGGGTGCCACGGTTGATACCGAGTATCTCAGAGGCCTTAGTCTGGTTGCCCCTGGCCACTTGCATCACCTTTTCGAGCAGCGGCTGTTCCATTTCAGCGAGAAATAGCTGGTAGAGCTCGCCCGCCGGGTGATCACCCAGATCATTGAAGTATTTGTCTAGCGCCTTGCGAACGCAGCCGTTTAAGGGGCTGCCACACTGGTGATCGCTCATGCGGCTATTTCCCGGTTATTGATGAGTTGGGCAAAGAACTCTCTGGTCATAATTAACTGCTGTTCGGCGCTATCTACATGGTTGACTGCCTGGCGGAAGGCGCCGCCATGGGCCTGGCCCTTGCTGTACCAGCTGATGTGTTTGCGCGCCATGCGCACACCCGTGTATTCACCATAAAAGTCGTAAAGGTTATCCAGGTGGCCAAGCAATATATCGCGCACCTCTTCCAGTCCCAGCTCGGGCAGTTTTTCGCCGGTCTCCAGGTAGTGCTGGATCTCGCGGAAGATCCACGGACGGCCCTGTGCGGCACGCCCAATCATTACCGCATCAACACCGGTGGCCTCGAATACCTGTTTTGCCTTCTCCGGCGAGGTGATATCGCCATTGGCGATCACCGGGATGGTGAGTGCCGA
>JBFFJV010000113.1:0-7686 GCA_041555695.1 Thiohalomonadaceae bacterium
AACGGCGTGGCCGAAGACCTCACCTGGGAGATTTTCCGCGATACCCTGATTGAGCAGGCGGAGCAGGGCGTGGACTACTTCACCATTCACGCGGGTGTGTTGCTGCGCTACGTGCCGCTCACCGCCAACCGTGTCACCGGTATCGTCTCGCGTGGTGGCTCGATCATGGCCAAGTGGTGTCTGGCGCACCACGAAGAGAGCTTCCTCTACACCCACTTCGAGGAGATCTGCGAGATCATGAAGGCCTACGATGTTGCCTTCTCCCTCGGTGACGGTTTGCGCCCCGGTTGTCTGGCCGATGCCAATGACGCCGCACAGTTCGGTGAGCTGGAGACCCTGGGTGAGCTGACAAAGATCGCCTGGGAGCACGACTGCCAGGTGATCATCGAAGGCCCCGGCCACGTACCGATGCAGAAAATCAAAGAGAACATGGACAAGGAGCTGGACGCCTGTCACGAGGCACCGTTCTACACCTTAGGCCCGCTGGTTACCGATATCTCCCCCGGTTACGACCACTTCAGCTCAGGAATTGGTGCCGCGCAGATCGGCTGGTACGGCACCGCCATGCTTTGCTATGTCACGCCAAAAGAGCACCTCGGCCTGCCCAATAAGGAAGACGTGCGCGAGGGGATCATTACCTACAAGGTCTCGGCCCACGCCGCCGACCTCGCCAAGGGCTTCCCTGGTGCCCAGGTGCAGGACAATGCCATGTCCAAGGCACGCTTTGAATTCCGCTGGCACGACCAGTTCGCTCTCGCCCTCGACCCGGAAAAGGCGATGGCCTTCCACGACGAGACCATGCCCAAAGAGGCGCACAAGGTCGCCCACTTCTGCTCCATGTGCGGACCGAAATTCTGCTCGATGAAGATCTCGCAGGAAGTGCGCGAATATGCTGAGAAGGGGATGAATGAGATGTCGGTAAAATTCGTTGAGGCCGGGGCTGAGATATATAAGGAAGTATAGATCGTAGGTGGGGCGGGGTAGCCGAAAACCACAAAGCGTGTGTTATTTCTGCAACTCCTACCCTGTAGACTAAATGTGATGTTACTCACAAAACTGGCAGGAGGGGAGAGTCAAAGTAAGCATGCTTGATAAAAGCTGCTAATTTTGTACAAGCAAGGGGGGAGGGCTCTGCACGATACAGTGAACTGTAGTGCATGAGTGGGAAATAATATTAATCAATGTGGAGTTTGCCGCGTGGATGCAAAAATTGCATACCTGAACGCCGATTTATCCTGTGAGAACTGTAGTGCCAGCAGGCACTGGTTGAATGGCAAGTGCTCTACACAGGCAATTAGTGCTTTCTCATCGATCGTCAAGGTGAAGGGACCATATCTTCGCGGAGAGCATGTTTTTCATGCAGGCCATATATCGCAGTCTCTGTATATTGTCCGTGATGGTGTGGTGAAGTGCGAAAGAGTTTCCGCTTCCGGTGACTTGTATGTGGCGGGTTTCTATCTCTCAGGTGAGCTCTTTGGTTGTGAAGATGTTGCTGTAAGCAAGCACAGTTATGATGCTATTGCGCTTGAGGATAGCTGGGTGTGTGAGATCTCACTCAAACAGCTGGAGAAGCTTTTCCCCACCTACCCTGACTTGCAACACTGTTTTTTTTCGCTTATCAGCGAGCGTCTTCGTAGTAGTGAAAAGGTCATTGGTGACAGTTTCTATCTGCGTGCCAAGTACCGACTGCTCAACTTCCTTTATGATTTTCATCAGCGACTGGAACAACGAAAAAAGCAGGAAAGTAGTTCCATGATGCTGCACATGAACAAAGTAGATATTGCCAACCACCTGGGGATTAGCCCGGAGACCTTGAGTCGTCTCCTTAAGGAACTTGAAGGCGAAAAATTGATTCGCAATGGCATCAAGCAGATAGAACTGCTTGATCCGAATAAAATGGCCGTCCTCTGCGATAGTTAGCCTGTAGGGTATGTCTCCCTGCTCACGACGCCAATGGAATTAGGCACTGACGATGGAGGTTTAGTCAGGCCGTGTGGGCATCACTTCAAGTGCTGACTATAGTTGCCTTTCTATTGCAGCGCCTGTTGTGAAAGCTGTAACCGTTCTTGCCCTGTTTTTTTACCTGATACATCGCGCTGTCTGCACTTCTAGTCAGGGTATCGATATCCTCTCCATCCTCAGGATAGCAGGCAATGCCGATGCTGATGCCTACCTTCCACTGCCCCCCGGATGACAGCTCTATGGGATTCTTGCTGCAATCAAGAATGACCTCGGCTACCTGAACGGCAACTGAGCGATCTTCGACCTCTTCCAACAGTACCACGAATTCATCCCCACCCAGGCGAGCCACCGTGTCGCTGGCACGTATGGCAGAGACCAGGCGCCGGCTGATCTCCCTGAGTACCTCATCACCGGCATCGTGGCCATAGGTGTCGTTGACACCCTTGAAGTTATCCAGGTCGAGAAACAGCAACGCCATACCGCTGTTGTGACGCCTGGCTCTTAGTGTGGCACTGTTTACCAGCTGCTGGAACATCAGCCGGTTGGGCAGGCCGGTGAGGGTGTCGTGGTGGGAGAGTTTGTGCAGACGTTCCTCGCTCTCAACCAGGGCCCGCTCGGTCTGCTCGATGGATTGGGTGATGCGCCAGGCGATTAAAAGGGTGCCGCCAAGTAGTATCAGCATCAGCAACAGGCTTCCCCACCAGCCCGCATGTGCGGCAAAACGGGCTGCCTCGCTCAGGGTTTTGGAAAAACGAAACTCCAGTATGGTTAATTCATCATTAAGGGTTTCAAGCTGGGTGGTGAGTTCTTGCAGATATTCCTCGCGCTGCGGGCTGCGGCTGATTTCATTATGTAGGTCGGCCGCAAGCTGTTTTACCCTGGCGAGGGACTGATCGGCCTCGGTCCAGATGGTGATGGCCTCGGCAACATGCGGTTCGAATTTAAACCAGAGGAATACGCGTGTGAGGTCGTCAAAATCCTGCGGGTCATTATTCCCCTCGATGAAGCCGATGTAGGCTCCCTCCATATTGGGTGGCGAGTGTTGTAACGATGTCCGCAGCCGTCGATCTCCCTCTGGGATGCGTAATTGCTCAAGGTAGGCGCGATAGTATCTCTCGTCATGGCTCCAGGCGTAGTTGGTAAGTTCAACATGTGCCTGTTTTTGCGCCTTACCCCATAGACCCTCACCGCGGATAAATGCCCGTACGCCATTGGAAATGATCATTTGCCCATAGAGCAGGAGGAGAAACGCCAGAATGTTGACAAGAAACATTACGACAATCAGGCGAACCCTCCTGACGGTCAGTCCCCGCTTATGTTTTGCCCCCACTAACCTGCTATACGGCATTCAGTCTATTTCCCCTCGTTATGGGAGTCTAATAAATATCACGCTCATCACGCTGTACGGATGTGAGAGCTCTTCACAGTAATTTTTCCGTTATGGGGTGACGAAGGGGAGAATTCAACCATGTGAGAAGTGCGTTATCGTTGGCACTAAGTGGTGTGGCCAGGGTGATCTCTGTCAGTCACTCCACCAGGGTTAACTCTGTGCCATGAAGGGATGCAGTTATCAAAACGGAAAGTGCTCTCGCTGGTGTATTTGGCGACGTGCGTAAAGGGGCGTAGAGCAGGAAATGAGTGCTGGGTTGAAAATCTTCGCCAAACTTGTGAGTTCCGCACCTATTATCTCTTCGGGCATGATATGAGCCGTGTTGGCTGGGTATACGGCGTCATTGGTCTGCGTGGGCCACGGGCCATTGAGTACACCAGGTGCAATTGGTGCATAGGGGGCGGATAGCTGCACCTTATTAAACTATATTCGCTTGTTCGTGATGACTTGTGCTGGGAGCTCGTTTCTTAGTGTTAATTATACACTCTGGTTAGAATGAGTCAGAAAAGAGGATGGTGGGCACGCTATAATAGGCCGCTATACAGAGCAATATTGTCGGAGTAGTTAGATGGTTACAATTGGCCGCAGTTATAAATTGAAGGTGGCTAAGGCCGTGGATTTTGGCTTCTATCTGGATGCCGGGGAGCTTGGTGAAGTATTGTTGCCAATGAAATATGCTCCCGAAGGTCTCACCGCAGGGGAGGAGATCGAGGTCTTCCTCTATCTCGACTCCAACGGTCTGCCGGTAGCCACCACACAAACCCCCAGGGTGCAGGTGGGGGAGTTTGCCTACTTGAAGGTGGTCGATACCACCGATGTGGGGGCCTTTCTCGACTGGGGGATGGATAAAGACCTGCTGGTTCCCTTTGCCGAACAACATCGGCCAATGGAGGTCGGGCACTCTTATCTGGTGTTTCTCTATATCGACAAGAATGATGGGCGCATCGTCGCCTCTTCGAAAGTTGATAAGTTCCTGGATGATGATAAACCACACCACTTTAAACCGAGGCAGGCGGTTGATCTGATTATCGCCAATAGTACCGACCTGGGTTACAAGGCAATCATCAACCATAGCCACTGGGGTGTGCTTTATAAGAATGAGGTGTTTCAGCGCCTGAGTTTTGGACAGAGCATAAAGGGCTTCATTCAACGTATTCGCCCTGATGGCAAAATCGATTTGACCCTTCAGGGGGGACTGGTCAGCCGTGACAAGAATGCTGAAACGATTCTGAACTATCTGAAAAAGCAGAACGGTTTTGCGCCGGTGCACGACAAGTCCGATCCCAACGTGATATCCGACCTCTTTGGTATGAGTAAAGGGGCGTTTAAAAAGGCCATTGGTGGCTTATATAAACAGCGCCTTATCGCCATTGAAAAGGACGGCATCAGGTTGCTTGAAGAGTAACAGCCTGACGGTTTGTATGCCCCGCGTCGCAGATCATAGTACGATGAGAAGACGGCAGTTATCTTCGTGCCGCGTGTGAAGTGCCACAATGAAACTATCGCTTTGCGGCGACTGTTGCTAAAGTATATTAGTGAATAGTGATTGAGAATAAGTATGGCCGAATCAGAGATAAATGAGCAGGATGTGGATGCGAGCAATTATGAGGAATTGCGCAATGCGATTCGTCATTTTGACCGGGTAATTCGCTCACAGATTGTTATTCAGGGCCGTCAGGGAGACCGCATAAAAAACAGTATTCGTGCCGGGATGCTCTTTCTGGTGCTTATTGCGATCTCCATTTTTGTCATCCTGGCCACCATGGTGACCCAGGTGGAGCATATTTCAGATGCCGTTGTCAGGATGGATAACTCATTTGATGAGGTGAGAAACCAGATGGTAAAGGTCGATGAGCTGATGACCGGGATGGAGAAGAATGTTGCGTATATGAACTCCGTCTCTACCGTGATGCAGAACATGGATAGTGAGATGGGGAAGATGACCGGGCAGGTGCAGCAGATGCAGGGCGAGGTCGATGCGATGAGTCGTGAGGTGGCGGTGATTCGTCATGAGGCCGACATTATGACGCAGACTACCAAGGTGATGGATATGGAGATCTACCGTATGAATCACGACCTCAACCGGATGGCGACACCGGCTCGTAGTATGAACAATATGTTCCCTATACCGTGATAGAAAAAGAGAGTCTATTTTGAATCAGGACCAACAACATCTATTAAATGAACAGCTCACAAGTACGCTAGTCAAGCTGGAGCGTGATATTGAACGTCACCGTGGCGAGCGTCAGTATCATATGCGCCGCACCAATATCATGGTTAAGATCGCCGTAGTCTTTCTCCTGATAATGGGCTGTTTTAATATACTTTATATATGGGATTTTTACGTTCGCATGCAGGTGATCGTCAATACCATTACGGATCTGGGAACCGATGTCGCGGTGGTTTCCACCAATATGGTTCACCTGACCGAGACCATGCACAAGTTCGATTCACACATGAACACGATGCCGGCCATTAGCAACGCATCACAATCGATGTCAGAGCAGTTACCGGTGATGAATCAGTCGATGGAACAGATGCTTGGCAGTTTTAATGCTGTTAATCGTGAAATGACGGTGATGAGTCAGGATATCGTTGAGATTAACCAGCGGTTCGGTCATATCACGCAAGGCATGAATGTGATGAGTTCCAACGTTAACGCCATCTCCGGCCCGATGGGAATGTTTAACCCCTTTATGCCCTGAGTAGAGACAGCCCGTGACGGGGGCGCTATGCGACCTGCCGGGCACTCTTTGGGAGACTTCACTCGCTACCCTCTTGTTCACTTGAGCTAAAACAGAACAAAAGAGTCATGCTGATCTGGTAGTTGCACCACGGTCTTTTCAGGGTTAGTGACGGTTGGCCTGGGCGTTTAGAACACACGACTCCTCGTGTCAGATACTCCACATGCAATACCACTATGAATCCTGTCATCTCCTACATTAATTTCGAATCCCAGTCCGTTGATGGTGCGGAGCAGTGCCGTCGCCTGTTTCATGGCCGTGGTCACGCATATCCCGGGTTTGAACATATCAATGTCGACTGGCTTTCCCCGGTGGCGCTGATCACGCTTTATCAGGAGGAGGAGCGCGAGAGCCTGGAGCAGATGGCCGATTCACTGATAGCGAATCTGCATGGCTGTGACTCGGTGCAGGTACAGTACCGTTGTCGCCACAAGGCCCCTTTTGAGCTGCTACGCGGTGAGGCGAAAGATGTGTTGCAGGTTGACGAGAATGGTTTGAAGTATCAGCTGCGTTTGGGTGCCACACAGAATAGCGGTCTGTTTCTCGACATGCGCAACGGACGCCGCTGGGTGAGGGACAATGCGAGTGGCAAACGGGTAGTTAACCTCTTCGCCTATACCTGTGCCTTCTCGGTGGCGGCGATTGCCGGTGGCGCAGCGAAGGTTGTGAATATCGATATCAGCAAGGCGGCGCTGAGCCGGGGCCGCGACAATCACCGTCTCAATGGCCACGATACCAGTAAGGTTCGTTTTGAGGGCGTGGATATCTTCAAGTCATTCTCAAGAATCAAAAAACACGGCCCGTACGATATGCTGATCTGCGATCCACCCAGCATGCAAAAGGGGAGCGTGGATATTGAGCGTGACTATAAGAAGATCATCCGCCGTATCCCGGAGTTCATGAACCCCGGTAGCCAATTGATGTTCTGTCTTAATTCGCCGGAGCTGGATGAGGCCTTTCTCCTCGAAACAGTAAAGCAGGGCTGCCCCGACTGTCGCTTTGTGGAGCGGCTAGCGAACCCTGAGGTGTTTCTTGAGGCGATGCCGGGTAAGGGCCTGAAGGTGTTACTGTTCGAGTATTCGGTTTAGGCCATCCCCCCTCTTATGAGGTGAAAATCAATGTTATCCAATAACAATGTCGATGCCGCTACGGCGCTGTGCCGGTAGTTGTGTTGCCGCCGGCTGTGCCGCGCAGCATCCGTGCCCTGATGGCAGCAGGGTAAAGGCTGGTGGCGGTAATATCCGACTGGATTGCCTCTATAGCCAGCCACCCAGTTGGCGCCTCTGGGCAATGCGGCTATCTGTGGGCAGCTGCTTACAGTAGAATTCCCGCCATCAATATGGGAGAGAAGAGATGAAAGCCAACGAAATCAAACGCGGTGCGGTAATCGAGGTCGAGGGGCAAAAGATTATCGTCAAACTGGTGACGGTGCAGTCACCCTCATCGCGCAGCGGTAGCACCCTCTATAAGGTAAAGGGACAAAACGTGGTCACCCGGCAGAAGTTTGAGCGTAGCTTTAAGGGTGACGAGCAGGTGGGCGAGGTCGATTTCAACAAGGCCCCGGTACAGCTGCTGTTTCGCGATGGCGAG
>JBFFJV010000114.1:0-7674 GCA_041555695.1 Thiohalomonadaceae bacterium
CACCCGCCGATGTGGTGGAGAAGCGCCTGCAGTACGATAGTCTCACCGGCCTGCCTAACCGCTCACTTTTTATGGACCGGGCCGAGCAGGCGATGATTAATGCCCGGCGTCATGCCCAGTCCGTAGCAATACTCAGTCTGGGCTTAGATGGCTTTTCACGTATTAATGATGGCCTGGGGCATGAGTTCGGCGATCTTGTGTTAAAGGAGATGGGCCAGCGTTTGAAGGAGACACTGCGTAATAGCGATAGTATCGCCCGCATGGGGGGGGATCAGTTTGATTGCGTGGTAGTGATGGCCAACAGTGATGACGGCGTGGTCGTGACTGAAAAGCTGTTACGGGCATTGAAGCAGCCCTTTTCCATGAACGGGCAGGAGATTAACCTGACGGCCAGCATCGGGATTTCGGTCTTCCCCGCGGATGGTGAGGGTGCAGATGTTCTGATCAAACAGGCGGAGAGTGCGATGCGCCACTGCAAGCGCACTGGTGGTGACAGCTATCAGTTCTTCTCCCATGAGATGCATGATCGGGCAAAGCGGCGTATCGATATTGAAAATGCGCTACGCAACGGCCTGGAGCGAGAGGAGTTTGTGCTCTATTACCAGCCCAAGGTTGATGTGCTGAGCGGCAAGATTGTTGGTGCCGAGGCACTGATACGCTGGCAACACCCGGAGCGCGGTATGGTTTCGCCAGCGGAGTTCATCCCGGTGGCGGAGGAGAGCGGTCTGATTGGGCCTATCGGCGCCTGGGTCACGCGTGAGGCGTGCCGGCAGAACCGTGAATGGCTGAATATCGGGCTGGATGCGGTTTGTGTTTCAGTCAACATGGCAGCACCGCAGTTCCGTGAGCGGGATATTGTGGTGCAGACGGCCGCTATCCTGGCTGAGACCGGACTGCCGGCCGAACTGCTGGAGCTGGAGATCACCGAGGGGCTGCTGATTGGTGATATTGATGCGATTGAGGAAAAACTGCGTGCCTTTCGCTCGTTGGGGCTGAAGATCGCCATTGATGACTTTGGTACCGGTTACTCCAGCCTGAGCTATTTAAGTCGTTTCCCGATCACGACGTTGAAGATTGATCGCGCCTTTATTCACGACCTGGAGAACAACAAGAGTACCGCTGAGATCGCCCGAGCCATTATCGGTCTCTCCCGTGGGCTGGAGCTGGAGGTCGTGGCGGAGGGCGCCGAGACTGCTGAGCATATCGACTTTCTCACCGAGCAGGGCTGCGGCACGGTACAGGGGTTCTTTTACAGTCGCCCCCTGCCTGCTGCTGAATTCGAGGTCATGCTGCGCCGCGGCAGCGTAAATTGATTCAAATAAATGGTTCGCGCAGGGCGCAAAGGGCAATCAGCAACCAGCGTTTATCCTCCCTCCGCTGCTCAATCTGTCCTTCTCTCCAGGAGGGTGCAAAACAGGGTCTTTTCTCAAAGTCGCTAGAATTGGCGATTGACTGCGCTCACACGTACAATGTGCGGCCATTTAGCAAGATCGATATTCATGTTATTCCCCGACTCCTTTGATGTAATAGTGGTTGGCGGCGGACACGCCGGCACCGAGGCGGCCCTGGCGGCAGCCCGTATGGGCGTGCGTACCCTGTTGCTGAGCCACAATATCGACACCCTGGGGCAGATGTCGTGCAACCCCGCTATCGGTGGCATCGGTAAGGGCCATTTGGTGAAAGAGGTCGATGCGCTCGGCGGCCTGATGGGCCGCGCCACCGATGTGGGCGGAATTCAGTTTCGCACCCTTAACGCCAGCAAGGGGCCGGCGGTACGTGCCACCCGTGCCCAGGCAGACCGCGCCCTGTATAAGGCGGCAGTACGCCATGCGCTGGAGAATCAGCCCAACCTGACCCTGTTCCAGCAGGCGGTAGAGGACCTGATCGTCGAGGGCGAGCGGGTTACCGGTGTGGTGACGCAGATGGGGCTGAAGTTCAGCGCCCCTACGGTGGTGCTGACGGTAGGTACCTTCCTGGCCGGACTGATTCACATCGGTCAGGTTAATTACCAGGGGGGGCGTGCCGGGGATCCGCCCGCCAATGCCCTGTCGCACCGTTTGCGTGAGCTGCCGTTTCGCGTTGACCGCCTGAAGACCGGTACTCCGCCACGCATCGATGGCCGCTCCCTTGATTACAGTGTGATGCAGCCGCAGCCGGGTGATGACCCGGCACCGGTCTTCTCTTTCCTCGGTAGCCGGGAGCAACATCCGCAGCAGGTCGACTGCCATATCACTCATACCAACGAGCAGACCCATGAGCTGATACGGGGCGGGCTGGATCGCTCGCCGATGTACAGCGGCATCATCGAGGGGGTCGGGCCGCGTTACTGCCCCTCTATTGAGGATAAGGTGGTGCGCTTTGCCGATCGCACCTCGCACCAGATTTTTGTTGAGCCGGAGGGGCTGACTACCCATGAGGTCTACCCCAATGGTATTTCTACCTCGTTGCCGTTCGATGTGCAGTTGTCGCTGGTACGCTCGATTAAGGGTTTCGAGCAGGCACATATTACCCGCCCCGGTTACGCGATTGAGTATGACTTCTTCGACCCGCGTGAACTGAAGCCGACGCTGGAGACCAAGCACATTAGTGGTCTCTTCTTCGCCGGTCAGATCAATGGCACTACCGGTTACGAGGAGGCTGCGGCGCAGGGGCTGCTGGCCGGCCTCAATGCCGCCCGTCAGGTGCAGCAGAAGGAGGGCTGGTACCCGCGTCGCGACGAGGCCTATCTGGGGGTGCTGGTGGATGACCTGATCACCCGTGGCACCGCCGAGCCCTATCGAATGTTTACCTCGCGGGCGGAGTATCGCCTGCTGTTGCGTGAAGATAATGCCGACCTGCGTTTGACCCCCATCGGCCGGGAGCTGGGACTGGTGGATGATGCACGGTGGGCGGTCTTTGAGGCGAAGCGTGAGGCGGTGGAGCAGGAGCAGCAGCGGTTGCATCAGACCTGGGCTCGTCCCGGCGAGCTGCCCAATGCCGAGGCGGTACTGGGCAAGCCGCTGTCGCGTGAAGTTCGCCTCAGTGAGCTGCTCAGTCGCCCGGATGTGAGTTATCACTCACTGTTCGAGTTGATGCCGCAGCTGGAGGGGGTTGCTGACCCTCTGGTGGTCGAGCAGGTAGAGGTACAGGCCAAGTATGCGGGCTATATCGAACGTCAGCGTGATGAGATCGAACGCCAGCGTCGCAATGAGGATACGGTGCTCAGTGCCGAGCTGGATTATGGCGATGTACGCGGCCTCTCCAACGAGGTGCGCGAAAAGCTGCAGCGTGCCCGCCCCACCACCATTGGCCAGGCCTCACGGATCCCGGGTATTACCCCGGCGGCGATTTCACTATTGCTGGTCTACCTGAAAAAGGGTGGCGGCAGGGCGAAGGCGAGTCAGGTTGAGGATGCCAGTTGAATGAGTAGTGATGCGGTGCGCCAACGTTTAGTCTCGGGTCTGCAGGCGTTGCAGCTGGAGTTACCGGAATCGGTGGTGGAGGGGCTGCTCGCCTATCTGGCGATGCTGGCCAAGTGGAACAGGGCCTATAATCTGACCGCCGTACGCGACCCGCTGGAGATGGTTACCCGTCACCTGCTCGATGCGCTGGCGGTAGTGCCTCACTTGCCTGAGGGGCGCATTATCGATGTGGGAACCGGCGGAGGTATTCCGGGTATCCCGCTGTCACTGGTGTTCCCTGAGCGCAGTTTCACCCTGCTTGATAGTAACGGCAAGAAGACGCGTTTCCTGGTGCAGGCCAAGGCCGAACTGGGGCTGGATAATGTCACGGTGGTGCATCAGCGGGTGGAGAACTACCAGCCCGATCAACGCTTCGATTGCGTGATCACTCGCGCTTTTGCCTCGGTTGCTGATATCCTGACAGGTTCCCGGCATCTACTGACCACCGATGGACAGATGGTGGCAATGAAGGGCGAGGTTCCTGAGAAGGAGCTGGCCACACTGCCTGAGGGTTATCATCTACTAGAGGTGATCCCGTTAACGGTTCCGGGGCTAGAGCAGGAGCAGCGCCACCTGTTACGCATCGGGCGCGACAAAGACAGCGGAAGTGAGAGCCAAGCTGTAGAGGGTTACTAATGGGCAAGATCATCGCCGTAGCGAATCAGAAGGGTGGCGTCGCCAAGACCACCACCTGTATCAACCTCGGGGCCTCCTTTGCCGCCACCAAGCGGCGGGTGTTGCTGGTCGATCTCGACCCGCAGGGCAATGCCACCGTCGGCAGCGGCATTGACAAGGATAACCTGGAGGTCAGCAGTTACCACGTGCTGCTGGGCAAGGCCAAGGCGAAAGATGCCATCGTGCGAGCCGAAGAGGCCAACTATGATGTGTTACCCACCAATGGCGACCTGACGGCCGCTGAGGTGGAGTTGATGAATATGCTGGTGGCGCGTGAACAGCGACTGAGTACGGCGCTGGCCGAAGTGCGTGATGAGTATGACTATATCCTCATCGACTGCCCCCCTTCGCTTAACATGCTCACCCTGAACGCGATGGTTGCGGCAGATTCGGTCATGATCCCGATGCAGTGCGAATATTATGCGCTTGAGGGGCTATCGGCCCTGCTCAATACCATCGAAGAGATCCGCGGTAGCGTTAATCCGAACCTGGAAATCGAGGGGCTACTGCGTACCATGTATGACCCGCGCAACAACCTCTCCACCGATGTCTCCGGTCAGCTGATCATGCACTTTGGCGAGAAGGTCTATCGCACCGTGATACCGCGTAACGTGCGCCTTGCCGAGGCCCCCAGTCACGGTATTCCGGCACTGGCCTATGACCGTACCTCACGCGGTGCCGTGGCCTATCTGGCTCTGGCCGGTGAGATCCTGCGTCGCGGCGAGCAGGCTGCATAGCAAAATAATACTGAACTTAACGAAAAAGACGATTAGAAACGATGGCAGCGAAGAAACGCGGTTTGGGTAAGGGTCTGGAGGCATTGCTGGGTGCTGGCGCCACGGTGGCAGGTACACCTGAGGCGACGGCAACACAGCCTGAGCAGGGTAGTGACGGTGAGCTGAAAAACCTGCCGGTCGATATTTTGCAACGTGGTGTCTATCAGCCGCGCATCGACATGAAGGCCGATGCCCTCGAGGAGCTGGCCAATTCGATACGTGCCCAGGGCGTGGTACAGCCTATCGTGGTACGCCCCATCGGGGGGGGCAAGTATGAGATCATCGCTGGTGAGCGTCGCTGGCGTGCCACTCAGCTGGCCGGCCTGCATGAGATCCCGGCAGTGGTGCGCGATGTGCCGGATCAGGCCGCAATGGCGATGGCCCTCATCGAGAACATCCAGCGCGAAGAGCTTAACCCGATGGAGGAGGCACAGGCCCTCTCCCGGCTGATCGAAGAGTTCGGGCTGACTCACCAGCAGACCGCCGATGCGGTGGGCCGCTCCCGTGCCTCGGTGAGCAACCTGTTGCGCCTGCTCGGCCTGAATGAAGACGTAAAGCGCATGCTGGAGAACGGCGACCTGGAGATGGGGCATGCCCGTGCCATGCTGGCCCTCACAGGCGACCAGCAGAGTGAGGTGGCGCGCACCGTGGCTGGTAAGGGTCTGTCAGTGCGTGAGACCGAGCGTCTGATTAAACGCACACTGGAAGGCTCCGCGTCGTCGACGGCAAAAGAGAAGAAGGTTGATCCGGACATCGCTCGCCTGGAACAGGATCTCGGCGACCGTATCGGTGCCAGGGTAGCGATCCAGCACGGCACCAAGGGTAAGGGAAAGCTGGTGATTAATTACAACAGTCTGGATGAGCTCGACGGCATTCTCGAACACATCAAATAAGCAAGTCAGATCAGATGGTTAGATGATGAGCTGATTTGGTTTGACGGAATATCCATGTATTCCACTATGCTTATATAAAGAATTTTTATCTAAGCATCATTGACGCTACGGGGGCGTATCGCTATACTTTCGCGCCGCTAGAGCTTCGCCTTCACAGGCCCGGTTCTCCATATGATTTGGACGCGTTACGCGGGGCCGTCAGGACATTCACGCATGAGCAACGCCGCACACAGGCAGCACGGTATGCAGCGAAAGTTAGAGCTAGTACAGCTCGCACTGCTACTGGCCAGCGCCGCCGGATTCTGGCTGGTGATGGGTTGGAAAGCAGGCATTGCGTTCATATATGGTGGTTGTGTTGTTTACGCCAACGGATGGTTACAGCGCTGGCAGGAGCAACGCGCCGCGCAAATCGCCGGGAATGATCCCGCAAAGAATTTACGCTATCTCTACCGCTGTGCGGCAGAGCGTTTTATAGCAACGGTTGCACTATTCGCCGCCGGTCTTGGGTTGATGGCACTGCCTCCCCTGCCGCTGCTGGTTGGATATGTCATTGCCCAGGCGGCGGTGATTTACAAATTTTATCAAGTATCAAGTTTGAGACGACGACATGGCTAGTGAAACAATCACCTCAAGTGACTACATAAGACACCACCTGCAGAACATGACCTTTGGTCAGCACCCTGACGGCAGCTGGGGCCTCGCCCACAGTGCTGCCGAGGCCCAGGAAATGGGCTTTTGGGCATTTCACCTCGACTCCCTGGGTTGGTCCTTCGCCCTGGGCGCACTGTTCCTCTGGTTCTTCCGCAAGGTAGCCGTCTCGGCCACCGCCGGGGTACCGAGTGGCGTGCAGAACTTTGCCGAGTGGGTAATGGAGTTCATCGACGACAGCGTGCGTGGTTCCTTTACCGCGAAGAATGACCTGGTCGCGCCGATGGCGATGACCATTTTCATCTGGGTCTTCCTGATGAACTTCATGGACCTCATTGCCGTTGACTTCCTGCCGCAGCTGGCAAGTGCTGTCGGCTCGGGTGTATTCGGTGCCGACCCGCACCACGTCTACTTTAAAGTGGTGCCGACTACCGACCCGAACATTACCTTCGGTATGGCGATCTCGGTATTCGTACTGATGCTTTACTACAGCGTGAAGATGAAGGGCCTGGGCGGTTTCCTTAGCGAGCTGGCGTTCCAGCCATTCGGTAAGTGGGGCATGCCGGTCAACCTGCTGCTTGAGGGCGTGACCCTGATCTCCAAGCCGATTTCACTGGCTCTGCGTCTGTTCGGCAACATGTACGCCGGTGAGATGATCTTCATCCTGATTGCCATTATGTATGGCGCGGGCTGGATGCTCGGCAGCTTTGCCGGTGTGCTGCAGCTTGGCTGGGCCATCTTCCACATTCTTATTATTACCCTGCAGGCGTTCATCTTTATGACACTGACCATCGTGTACATGGATATGGCGCATCAGGAACACCACTAAGATTTTTTAATTTTCAATTTAACTTTAAACTTTAAGCTAACAGGAGTAATTCCAAATGACTGAAGCACAAGCCTTTCTGTTTATCGCAGGCGCTCTAATGATGGGTCTGGGTGCCCTTGGTGCCGCTGTAGGTATCGGCATCCTCGGTGGCCGTTTCCTCGAAGGTGCTGCTCGCCAGCCCGAGCTCATTCCGATGCTGCGTACCCAGTTCTTCATCGTAATGGGTCTGGTTGATGCGGTTCCAATGATTGCCGTTGGTCTCGCCATGTACGTTCTGTTCGCCGTAGCCTAATTAATTCGAAATAGACTTTTGTTGAATCGAATTAACCCGCTAAGAGAAGAGGAACAAGCATGAACATTAATGCGACCCTAATCGGGCAAGCCATTAGTTTCATCATCTTCGTCTGGTTCTG
>JBFFJV010000115.1:0-7614 GCA_041555695.1 Thiohalomonadaceae bacterium
CCTGCTCATTGGCCTTAATCACAAAATCAAACCAACGATCGCGTTGATGCGCATTACCCTGCTGTGCGTAGAGTTGCGCCAGCTTCCAACGCATCTCCATCGCTGGCTCCAACGGTGCGGGGAAGCTGTTAACGTAACGCCGGTAGGTACGAATACGTGACGGGGTATCATCCAGTTTTTCGTACAGCTCGGCCGCCAGCCACAGCATCTCGCGCTTCTCCTTTTCTTCACTCTTGCGCTCGAAGAGTGCCTCGAACTCCCTGGCCGCCTCAAGGGTATGACCCGCTTTCATCTGGGCCACGGCCAGCTTGTCACTGATATCGGTCAGCAACGGGCTCTCTGGATAGACCTGGCGGAAGCGTTGCAGCTCCTCGATCGCCGCCTCCCAGCGCCCGGCGGCGATCAGGGCTGCGGCGGCATCATAGTCCGACGTTACCTGTATCTTCGAGCCCGGTGCCAACTCCCCCACCCGTTTAAAGTGGCTGGCGGCACTCTCCGGATAGCCCGCGGCACGAGCCCGTTCGGCCTGCTTATATATGGCCGCAGCCAGCCACTCGATACGCTGCTGGTAGAGCCTGTCGCTGTGCGTACTCATCTCCAGCACCTGCCGATAGGCCTTCTCTGCCTCGGCATAACGGCCCAGTTCGAACTCGCTATAGCCCAATACCGTCCAGGCGGTAAGCAGTACCTCCTGCTCCGGCAGGGAACGTTGCATCATCAACAGACGAACGGTATCGGCAGCGCGCTGGTAGCGGTGCAGGGCATAGAGCTCCTGTGCCGCATTGGCCAGCACCCGCGGCGCGCGGGAATCATCGCGAAAACTATTTACAAAATTAAGGCTGCTGCTAACCGCAAGCCAGTGCCAGCGATCACGAAATTCGCCATCGGCCAGCGTCTGCTCATGTTTGTCATAGGCGATAAGCGCGGCATAGCCGGCTGCCGCACTATTCTTATCGCGCGGGTAGTGATAGGCACTCTTCTCATAACTGGAGGCCGCCTCATCAAAGCGCTTAGCGGCGAACAGGGTCTCAGCGAGCATATAGTTAAGCTCGGCCGATTCGGCATCTGCCGGGAAGGATTCAAGGTAACGCTTATACCAGTAGATCGCCCTGTCGTAGTGCTCGGCCTTGCCGCTACGCTGTGCCAGGGCGTGGGCATTGGCCGCCAGTGCACGGTTGATCTCTTTTAAATGTGGTTTCAGAAAGAGCTGTTTTTCCTGCGGCAGGAAACGCCAGTGCTCGCCCTGCAGGCGGTAGCGCTCCACAAAGGCCTCGCGTGCCTGTTGCAGGCGACGTTTAAAGCCCCCCAGCCGGTAACTCTCCAGCACCTTGAGTTGCAACTGCGGCGCATACGGATGGCGCGGGCTTTTTGTCACAAAGGTAAGTGCCGCCTCGGCCGCATCATTGTAACGCTCCTGCGCAATGTAGCGCTCAGCCAACACCGCATAGAGCAGGTAGGCATAAGGCATCAGCGTCTCATCGACAAACATACGCGCCAACATATCTTCACCGCTGAGGGCCGCTGCCAGGGTGGTACCGCGCAATACATCGACGATCATCTCGCGCTCGCCACGCGTCAGCGCCAGCTGCTCCAGTGGCTCACCGTTTTTCAACATCGCAGGGGTAAGCTTACGTTTGACCAGGCGGAAAAAATCATCGAAGGCCTGCTGCAGCTGCATGCGGCGCAGCTCTCCCCATGCCTTTTTATACAGTGCCCTTTCGTAGAAGGGGTTAAGGGTGCTTCCCTCAAGGATTACCTGATAATGCTCTACCGCCTCGCGGTTGTTGCCCCGGCTGAACAGATACTCCGCACGTCGAAACAATAGCTCCGAACGATAACCGCTCTGCGGGTAGTAGCTAAGGAGATCCCCCATCGCCTTAAACTGCTTATCTACCTCGCCCTGCTGGGCATAAGCACGTGCCAGATTGTAGAGCACGTGTTCGTTGTCCGGATGCTCGGCATCGGCATTGAGCACCTCAAGATAGCGGGCAATGCTGCCACTATAATCATCGCCGGCCGCCTCCATGCTGCCCTCCACCTCCAGATCGGCAACGCGTTTAATCGCCTCGCGCTGCAGTTGCGGGTCGTGATGGTGCAGCAACACCTCACGATAGGCCTGAAGGAGCTGCTCAGGACTGCTCTGTAAGGGGCGACTGTCACCCACATAGATATGACGGTCTCGCAACTCATCCAGGTGAGCCGATTCGCTCTGCGACTGTGACTGCGGCAATGTGACACAGGCGGCCAGCGAGACGGGAAGAAGAGGGGCGAGGTAACGGCTCAGTCGGTGCATCATTCGCGCTCCTGGCGGCGCAGGGCCAGGTCGTGACTGCGGGCAATGGCCAGACGTGCCTGTTCCATGTAGGAGCCCAGGCGTTCATCACGGGCCTGCAACGCGGCAACCCGGGAGCGACGATACCACTCGGCCACCACCGCAATCTCGCCATCAAGCGTGGCACGATCAGCCTCAATGCGCGCCTTCAGGTTCGTGCTGCGGCGAGCCGAACGCACACCGCTTTTCAATGAACTGCGGATAATACTTTCGGTGCGTCGCGCCACATGGGCCGCCACGCCGATACCACTAGACTCGTCGAGCTCAGGGTAGAGCGTGTGCAATAGCGGCCACAATCGCTCAAAAAAAGCATTCTCATCCAGCCCGCCCCACTGGCTCCCCTGCGCCCCACTGTTCAGCTGCTGTCGCAACGACAGCAGGCGTGTCAGTGCAACCGCCGCCACGGAATTACGGGCCTGTTGCTCCAGCTCCGCCTCCAGCACAGCCGCTACCTGCTGGGGCGCATAGGCCCGGGCGTGACGCTGACGCTCTGCCACCACCTTGGTGCGTCCCTTCTCAAACTGCTTAATTAAACGTTGATAGTGCTCAATGGCACGTTGGCTGGCCCCCTTGCTGGCAATGGCGGCAGCAATCGCCAGCTCAGCCTCCTCATCCAGGCTGTCGCCATGCCCTCCGGCCAACAATTCCATCCATGGCACCATGGCGTATTCCGGACCGCGCAGCTCCAGTTCGGCCCAGCCCAGGGCCAGCAGTGCTGCCCGGGAATAGGGACCACTGAGCCGCACCCGCCGCAAAAAGCGCTCCGCATCCTGATAGCCCTGTTGTCGTAGAAAGTAATATCCCAGCAACAGATTGGCGCGATCGCGCAGTGCCGCCACGGCAGGGGAATTATCGCTAAGCACAGAGAGTTCCTGCAGCAGCATCAGGCCATGTTCTACCCCGCCACCGGCCAGTAGCAGAGCGGCATAGTTGAAACGCGCCAACAACACGGCCCCCTCACCTCCCTGTATCTGGCCATAGCGCCGCGACGCCTCATCAATGGCACCGCGCTCAACGGCAGAAAGCGCCAGCATCTGCTGCCGCTCATTCTCCAGCACCGCATCCAGTTGGCCGCCGATAGCAGCCAGTTGTGTCTGAGCAATTTCCAGTTCACCACGCTGACGATACTGGCGGGCCAGTAGAAGGTGCCCCATATCGCGCAGCTGCAGGATAGAAGGCCCCCCCTCTAACTCACCCAATACCTTTTCGGCTGCCAGCAACATGCCCATTTCGCTATAGAGTTGAGCCAGCAGCAGTTGCAACCCGGCCACCCCGTCATCAGAGAGTTCACCGGGCTGGGCAATACGTTGCTGCAGGGTGTAATAAAGGTTGAGCTGGCGTGAGATTGGCGTAAGCGGCTCTACAGCAGTCACTGCCATAGCGTATAAGGTCACGATGGATAGAATAATCCGTATAAACGGCGAATTTAGCCGCACTGACTCCCCCTCACATTGATAAGCCCACCGCTACCTCACAGGTCGTAGCGATAAACAGATGCAATGGTTATTATTGTTACTATTCAGTCAGATAGCCGCATTCACGTGAGTGTGCACGGTTCCGCTGTTTTATTATTTTCACCCCTCCGGCGAAGCCGCTATAGTCCTATAAACCGTCCGTCTTTTGCAAATATTCCACTCCCCAAATATCGTGATAGGGCCATTACCCCCCATTCACCGGACTCATGGCCCTAGGCAAGACTGAGCGCATTCGCTACAGTAGCCGCTGCCTTATTACCGACCCGTGCCCTGCACTACCATGAATAGAGAAAAACGTCAGCAAATCTTCAGTCGCCTGCGTGCAGAGAACCCCCATCCCACCACAGAACTAAACTACTCCACCCCGTTCGAACTACTGGTTGCGGTGACGCTCTCGGCCCAGGCCACCGACAAGGGGGTAAACAAGGCCACCGACAAGCTGTTTCCTGTCGCCAACACCCCCGAGGCGATTCTGGCCTTAGGTGAGGATGGATTAAAGGAGTACATCAAGACCATCGGCCTGTTTAACTCAAAGGGTGCCAATATTATCAAGGCCTGCCGGATGCTGATCGAACTACACGGCAGTGAGGTGCCCGAGGACCGCGAGGCGCTGGAAGCGCTTCCCGGCGTCGGCCGTAAGACCGCCAACGTGGTACTCAACACCGCCTTTGGTCACCCCACCATGGCGGTAGATACCCACATCTTTCGCGTCTCCAATCGCACGAAAATTGCCCCCGGTAAAACGGTGCTGGAGGTTGAGAAGAAGCTGCTCAAGTTTATCCCCGCTGAATTTCTGCAGGATGCCCATCACTGGCTGATCCTGCACGGACGCTACGTCTGCGTAGCACGCAAACCGCGTTGCGGGGCCTGTATTATCGAAGACCTGTGCGAATACAAGTCGAAGGCTATCGATTAAGTACACTCACAAAACAAGTAACGGATAAACAGATGTTTTTCGGACAAAACCGCGATGAACTGCGCCGCTTCTATGTCGAGGCCTGGCGCAAACATAACGAAAAGCTCCCTATTGAGCCGCTGGAGGGGATGATCATCGACATCATCGCCCTGCACCCGGAGTATCACCCCATTCTGAGCGACGAAGAGCAGGCGCTGAGTCACGACTACAAGCCGGAGCAGGGCCAGAGCAACCCCTTTCTCCACATGGGCATGCATATCGCCATTCGCGAGCAGCTCTCCACACACCGCCCCGCCGGAATTAACGCCGCCTACGAAACCCTGCTGAAAAAACTGGGGGATGTCCATGAGGTCGAACACCGCATGATGGAGTGCCTGGGCGAGGCGATGTGGCTGGCACAACGCAACAATACCGCGCCCGACGAGGCGGCCTATCTGCGCTGCTTACAGAATCTCGGCTGACAACGCTAGCTACCACGTCATCTCCCTGTAATGCTCCCCTCAGCCTGAAGGAGCAGTCCCGACTGCAACCACCGTGCCGCCCTGATGTAAGGCCCAAAGCTGGCCTTGCACAATTCACCGCCACTCACTACATGCTATAGGCGCCAATATGCCCACTAACTGCAAGCATTTCGCCATCGCAGGCAAACACCACACGTAAGCTGATCGCCCGGCTTAATAATTGATTTAAAGAGCAGCGTAAGGCAATCGCGAAAGGAATTTTCGACACCAAGCCAAAATGATTAACTGTGCCGGTTAAAAGGCCCGAATACGTAGTTTTTCTTTATCCTTGCCTTAACTGAAATTCAGTCAATGAGAGAGGGTAACGAAGCTAAGAACTGCTTCTTTTTCACAGCCCATCGCGGCAAGTGCAGATCGACCAAGTTAAGATGTTCCTGAAGCTGTGCAACGAGCTTATTCAAATCATCCGTATCATCAACCCTGTTGATCCGGCTGTCCGGAAAAACCCCATTAACATGTTTAGCTGTTAGTGGGGCTACCAGCAATGGAATAATATTTTCTGACATCGCCAGAATTGCCCCCATCTCACACAAACAGAATCTATTGGCAAAGTAGTGAGGGCTAAGCACGATAATTGCGAGCTCCGGATGCTGGATGTGGGACTTAATGTAAGTGCTAAAGTCTTCGCCACCCACCAGCCCCTTCTCTGTCAGCGATGAAAAACATACGTCCGCCGACTTAAGAGACGTCCCGGTTTCAAATAGATCGACTAGCGCATCCACCAGCGCCTTGTCTTTCACAGCGTGGCTAATAAATAACTTATTCTTAGACATCTCTGAACTCAATTGTTAGGGATCATTTTCATTATACAGGAACCTTCTGCCCCCTATAAATTGAGGGAGGCGTACTAGAGTGCATCCAGCCATGACCATCAGGTTAGTGAAATTTGTCCTCTGTACCGTTTTTTTATCGTGCATAGGTCTTGCGGCAGAGAACAGGCACGATTAAGACGGCAACGATTAGGGGTATACGGCCCGGCCTACGACTTGCCTCGATATCCCTTCACGGCCATAGGCCACACCTACATAGTCCAGGTAACAGGTGACAACGACTAACCATTAGCGTTTCCCAATCAGCTCAATCTCATAGCCATCAGGATCGGCCACAAAGGCGATGATGGTGGTTCCGGCATTCATCGGTCCGGCCTCACGCAGGATCTTCCCCCCCTGCTGGCGCATCTTCTCTGTGGCGGCGTAGACATCATCCACCTCAATGGCGAGATGGCCAAAGCCGCTACCGCTCTCATAACTCTCGACGCCCCAGTTGTAGGTTAGCTCCAGTACGGTGTTGTCACGCTCACTGCCGTAGCCAAGAAAGGCGAGGGTAAACTTACCATCGGGGTACTCTTTTTGACGCAGCAGGGTCATACCCATAATGTCGGTATAAAAATCGATGGAGCGTTGCAGATCACCGACCCGTAGCATGGTATGAAGCAGGCGCATTACTCTCTCCTTAAATCAATGAATAAGCCTGGCTGAAAAGTATAGGCCTGCAGCCAGGTCATCGGTACCCTGAGACTAGGAAAAATGTCGTTTCAGGGCATCATCAAAGGGTTCCGGGCGGGCGATGCCGTACCCCTGGGCATAGTTAACACCCATGCTGCGTAGACGCTCGGCAATGGCATCGTTCTCGACAAATTCGGCGATAGTTTTCAATTCCATTACATGACCAACCTTGTGGATCGCCTCAACCATCGCCTCGTCTACCCCATCGGTCAGGATATCCTTAACGAAGGCTCCGTCTATCTTCAGGTAATCGACCGGCAGGGTTTTCAGGTAGGCGAATGAAGAGAGACCACTGCCGAAATCATCCAGTGAGAAGCGACAACCGCGCAGCCTTAATTCACCAAACAGTTTCATCGCATGACTTAGGTGGGTGATGGCCGCGGTTTCGGTGATCTCAAAACAGATTGATCTGGGATCCACTCCAGTTAGTTCCAGCTGTTCAAGAATAAATTCGAGGAAGTGGTCATCGGCCAGCGACTGACCTGAGATATTAATAGAACAGGCAACCGGTACCTTGCCCTCCTCGTCTGTGGCATAGCACAGCCTGGCAAAGGTAGTACGAATCACCCAGCGATCAATGGTGGGCATCAGGTTGTAACGTTCGGCAGCAGGGATAAAGGACATTGGCGGAATAAGCTTTCCCTCCTCACTCACCATCCGCAGCAGTACCTCATAATGGGGCGGCTCCTCCACCTCATGCAGCGGTGCGATAAGTTGCGCGTCCAGACGGAAACGATCAGCCTCAAACGCCTCGGTGATACGATGCACCCAGCTCATTTCACCATGACGTTCCACGGTCGCCACATCGCCTTCGTGATAGGTATAGACACGATTGCGGCCCTGGTCTTTGGCAAAGTAACAGGCG
>JBFFJV010000116.1:0-7556 GCA_041555695.1 Thiohalomonadaceae bacterium
AAGCCGACCATCGTGATGCTCGGCCGCAGCCCCATGCCCTCTGAGGAGGATGGGGCCAGTGTTGGAATTGAGGGGCGTAGCGAGCTGCGTCGCTTCTTCGTCGAGCAGGCAAAGGCGGCTGGCGAGAGTCTGCGCCCGGCCGAGGTGGAGCGGCAGATCTCCCGCCTGCTGGGTGAGCGTGAGATGCACAACAACCTGGCCGACCTTAAGGAGGCCGGGGTGAAGGTCGATTACCGGGTGGTGGATGTGCGCGATGAGGCCGCCTTTGGTGGTCTTATCGACGAGCTGTATGACAAATATGGTCGTATCGATGCGGTGCTGCACGGCGCCGGGGTGATCGAGGACAAGTTGCTGGTGGATAAACCGCAGGAGGCGGTAGACCGGGTTATCGGCACCAAGCTCGATGCGGCCTGGATCATGGCCGAGAAGCTGCGTCCCGAGAGCCTTAAGTTCTTCTCCCTCTTTACCTCGGTGGCGGGACGTTACGGCAACCCCGGTCAGTCCGATTACGCCACGGCCAACGAAACCCTCAATCGACTCGCCTGGATCCTGCGCGCTCATTGGGGCGGCAAGGTCAAGGTCGCCTCCTTCAACTGGAACCCCTGGGGGCCGACCACCCACGGCGCCGGTATGGTCACCCCGGAGGTGCGTGCACAGTTTGAGGCCCGCGGCGTGATGCTGATTGAGGCCGAGGCGGGGATGCGCATCCTGTTTAATGAATTGCTTTACGGTCCGCTGGATGAGGTGGAGATCGTCGCCGGTGACTGCCCCTGGGAGTATGACGAGGCACGTCATGGCGCCCTGCCCAAACCGCCTGAGGCGGCGGTGGTGCAGGGCGGTCCGCTGGCACTGCTTGATGGGGCCACGGCCGAGGGGCTGAGCCTCAACAAGTGCATCGATCTGGTCTCCGATCCCTACCTGGATCACCACCGTATTGACGGGGTGCCGGTGCAGCCCTTTGCCGGGGCCTGTGAATACCTGGCAGAGACGGCCAGCCTGATGGCGGACGGACGTAAGGTGATCGCCATTGAGGGGATGCAGCTGATGAACGGCCTGCGTCTGGCCGGAGAGTCGTTACCGCTGGCCATTCGCCTGAGTGTGAGCGGCGAGGGCTTCAGCGGTGAGATCCACCAGGACGACTCGGGTAAGCCCTCCTATCGTGGTCGTGTGCTGCTGGCCGACAAGTTGCCGCCGGCACCGGCCTATCAGTGGCCCACCGATCTGGCAGCACCGCCCCTTAGCAGCGATGCGGCCTACCGCGGCTGGCTGTTTCACGGGCCGATGTTCCAGACGATTACCGAATTACTCGGGGTGGATGAGCGTGGTCTGCTGGCGCGTCTGCGCCCGACCCGTCCGAGTGAGCTGTATCCACCGGCGAAGGATGCGCAGTGGATCTTTGATCCGGCACTGGTCGATGGGGCAATTCAGACCGTGTTGATCTGGTCGCGGGCAGTACGTAACTCAACGCCACTGCCGACCCGTCTCGGTCGCCTGCTGCGATTTGGTGAGGAGCCGCTTCCTGAGCGCCTGATCTCACACCTGCAACTGCTTTCCGATCCGGCCGATCCGGCCATTCACTGCCACATCGCTATTTGTGATGAACAGGGGCGCTTGCGCATCATGCTGGAAGACTTTGAGGGGGCTGGCAGCGCGGCGATGAATCGGGTTGGCGGCGGCTGGGCCTACGGGGAGCCGACAGAATGAAGATGAAGCGCAACTATAGCGGTGATATCGCTATTGTCGGCATGTCCGGCCTGTTTGCCGGCGCGCCCGATGTCGACAGCTACTGGAATAATATCGTTAATAAGGTCTGTGCGGTCGACGACCCGCTGCCGGAGTGGGGCGGTGAGCTGTTTCTCGACCCGCAAAGCGACGAACTGACCCGCATCTATACCCAGAAAGGGGGCTTCCTCAAGGAGCTTTCCCGCTTCGATGCACGCAAGTACGGCATTATGCCCAACTCCATGGTCGGCAGTGAACCGGACCAGTACCACGCCCTTGACCTGGCGGCACAGGCGCTGGCCGATGCCGGTCTCAAGGAGGGGGACTTCGACGGTGAGAGCACCGGCATCATCCTTGGCCACGGCATTCATGCCCACCGCGCCAACGTGAATGGTATTCAGCACGGCATCGTGATTGATCAGACCCTGCGTCTGATGCAGGGGCTCTTTCCCCACGCCGGGCCTGAGGCGATGGCGCAGATCAAGACGCTGCTCAAGGCACAGTTGCCTATCGTCGATGTGGATTCCAGCCCGGGTCTGGTGCCGAATGTCATGACCGGGCGTATTGCCAACCGCCTCAACCTGATGGGACCGAACTACATTATTGACGCGGCATGTGCCTCCTCACTGATTGCCGTCGAGTCGGCGATGCTGGAGTTGCAGCGCGGTCGCGCCGACGTGATGCTGGCTGGTGGTATCAATACCTCTACCTCGCCCCTGGTCTACGCGGTGTTCTGTGCCCTCGGTGCATTATCACGTAATTCAGCCGTCCGTCCCTTCGACAGCCGTGCCGATGGCACCCTGCTGGGGGAAGGTGCCGGTGTGGTGGTGCTGAAGCGGCTGGAGGATGCCCTCGACCAGGGAGACCGAGTCTATGCGGTCATCAAGTCAGTAGGACAGTCCTCCGATGGACGCGCCAAAGGGGTGATGGCACCGCGCATGGAGGGGGAGGCGCTGGCCATCAGTCGCGCCTACCGCCAGAGCGGTATCGACCCCAACACGATCGGCCTGCTGGAGGCCCACGGCACCGGTATCCCGCTGGGGGACCAGACCGAGATAGGCGCTTTGCGTTCGGTCTGGGGTGAGCGCCAGCGACGTATGCCGCACATCGCCCTGGGTTCGGTGAAATCGATGATCGGTCACTGCATCCCTGCCGCGGGCATGGCATCAATGATCAAAATGAGCAATGCCCTGCACCATAAGATTCTGCCGCCCACCCTGTGTGATGAGGTGAGCGGGGGACTGGGCATTGAGGATACCCCCTTCTATATCAACAATGAGGCACGTCCCTGGATCCATGGTGGTGATGCGCCACGGCGTGCCGGAATCAACGCCTTTGGCTTTGGTGGGGTTAACTCTCATGCCCTGCTGGAGGAGGCCCCGCAGACTGAGGGTGAGGATGTACTCGCCACCTTCCTGCCGCGGCGTATCGCCTCGGCACCTGCGCTGCTGTTATTTGCCGCCGCTGAGCGTGCTGATCTTATTACCATGCTGGAAGCCTTTGCTGCGGAGCTGGTTGAGGGCGCTGACCTTCACGCCCTCGCCGCTGACTGCTGGAGCGGAATAGGTGAGGGAGAGCAGCGGCTGGCGATCATCGCCACTGATGTGGCCGATCTGACAAAGAAGCTGGAACTGGCGCTGAAGAAGCTGGCCGATGGCGACAAGCATCGCATTCAGGCGCGTGGCGGAGTCTACTTCAGTGATCAGCCGCTGGGTGGAAAGACCGCCTTCCTGTTCCCCGGTGAAAACTCTCAGTACACAGGCATGCTGGCACGACTGGCGATGCACTTCCCGGCGCTACGTCGCTGGTTCGATTTCCTTGATGGGTTGTTCGTCGCAGAGCGCGATATTGCCCCGGGAGAGGCACTATTTCCACCACCGACAGTGATCAGTGATGAGCAGCGTGATGAGCTGAAGACGCGCCTGATGGATATGGAACTTGGATCCGAAGCCGCCTTTACCAGCGACCAGGGGCTGTTCGCCCTGCTCGGCGCACTGGGTATCAAGGCCGAGGTGGTACTCGGTCACAGTACCGGCGAGAACGCCGCACTCATTGCCTCCGGTATTCCGCGCATGGACGGTGCCGCGGTGGGTGATTACATCCGTCGCATGAATGAGCTCTACCGTGAACTGAATGCCTCCGGCGCTATCCCCGAGGGGGTGCTGCTGTCGGTAGGGGCCATCGACTTTGAACAGGTAAATGCCCTGGTCGAGGCCGACGATGAGCTCTACCTGGCGATGGACAACTGCGATAACCAGTCGATTCTGTTTGGTAGCGAGGAGGCGGTGGAGAAGGCTGCCTCCGCGCTTAAGGCCGAGGGGGGGATTTGCCTCCGGCTGCCGCTGGCTCGCGGCTATCACACCCCGCAACTGGCACCGATGGCAGAGGCCTTCTCCCGCCTGTTCGAGGGCATTGAACTGGGCCACTCCGAGGTTCAGCTTTACTCCTGCGTGAAGGCAGAGCCGTTCCCGGATGCCGGACAGACCGAGGCCTTCCGTGCCACCGCCGCTGACCAGTACATGAGTCGGGTGCGCTTTCGCGAGTCAATCCGCCGGCTTTATGAGGATGGTGTGCGCACCTTTGTCGAGGTCGGACCTAGCAGCACCCTGTCCGGTTTTGTGCGAGATATCCTGAAAAAAGATGAGCACCTGGCCGTATCGGTCAATGACCGTAATCGTGATGACCTGGAGCAGCTCTACCATCTGCTGGGGCGGCTCTTTGCCAACGGTAACAGCCTGCAACTGGATGGACTCTACGGCGAGGGGGCGCAGGAGCCGGCGCGGCAGCCCCCCTATCTGCCCACCAGCCTGCCGATGATGGAGCTGGATGGTGAGGGGCTGGCACAGCTGCGCCAGTTGCTGGGTGGCGATGCCGCCTTCAATGCGGCGGCAAGTTCAGCTGCAACGGCACACAGCGGTGGCGAGGGGCGCACCGAGAATCTCGCCAGCCACTTCGAGCTGATGAATGAGTTCCTGCAACAGCAGGAGCGAATGATGGCCAGCTGGCTGGCAGCACGTGGCACCAAGTCTGACGACAAGAAGGATTAAGGGTGCTGCAGCTGGGTGAACCCTGGCCTATGCAGCAGGGCAGTGGCTGGTTGCTGCTAGAACCTGAAGAGTTTGAGGAGCAAGCCCCGGCTATTGCCCTGATGTTGCTGAGCCCGGCTGAACTTGCGGGGTGGCATCAAATGCAACGCACGGCCCTGGCCAGGCGTAAGCGCCAGTGGTTACTCGGCCGTTGGGCTGCCAAGCGTAGCTGCCGCGAGTGGTTTTTACAGCTCGGCAAAGAGGCTCCTGGATGGCAGGAGATTCAGGTTTTCAACGAGGAAAATGGGCGCCCGCGTATGCGCCTGCCGGATGGGCGGCCTCTGCCCGAACTCTCTATCGCTCACAGTGAAACGGCCGCTCTTGCGGCCTGTAGTGATCGCCCCCTGGGAGTCGACCTGGAGTGGCAGGAGCACCTGCAATCTGATCCGCTGGCCTTTTCCCGTTTGGCCTTTACCGAAGAGGAGCAGGGATTATTGCCTTCGCTGGAGAGTGAGCGCTGGCGCCCTGCTGCACTCCACCTCTGGTGTGCCAAGGAGGCGGTGGCCAAGCTGACGGGGGATGGTTTTCAGGGGCGGCCCAAACGTTTTGCTGCACGCTCACTGGATGAGGAGGCGGCAGAGATACATTTTGACGGGCAATATTACGGTGTCTCTTTCAACCGCAGCCATGGTTATATTGGTGCCTGTGCACAGGAACTGGTGAAATCGTGTTCGGTTGTGGGATTATAAGCAGAATAATGAATATGGAAGGGGTACTGGAGTCCGCATGAGCGCCATCAAGCGTTGTTTCCGCAAGGATTTGATCATTACCGAGGACCCGGAATCGAGTGGTGAGGGAGTCTGCTTCCTGGTCAGCGATCAGCGTGGCGGTGAGCTGTTCGAGCTGGGGGGCGAGGAGACCTTTCTGCTGCGTCTGCTCGATGGCAGCCGTGACGGCAAATCGATTTGTGGAACCTTTTCTGAGAAATTCCAACTCAGTCTGGATGAAGAGGGCTTGATGAGCTTCATCGAGCAGATGGAGCAGCACGGCTTTCTCGAGGCGTGCAGTGGGCCGCCGGTGGAGAGTCACAAGGAACGTCCTGAGGAGAGGGAGCGGGACGTCGGGCCGGGTGCCGAGGCGCACTTCTCCTCTTCCCCCTGGGTGGATGAGGATGACCGTGAGGGGCCGTTCCGCTGGACACTGTTTAATCCACTGAAGTTTTTTGCCCGCTGGTCTGAGCGCCTGCATCGTCTCTCCTGGCTGGTGTGGCTACTGCTTCCCGGGGTGCCGCTGGCAGCCCTGACCCTGATCGCCAATCGCTACCAGTTTCAGATGGACCTGGAGCGTGGCGTTGACCCCGGTAATGTGGTGAGCCTGTTGAGCAAACTGCTGCTCAGTCTGTTTGTCATTAACCTCAGCAGTAAGCTGGTGCAGGGGGTGGTGGCCGTGGCCCACGGAGCCGGTATTGAGAAATTCGGTTTTCGTCTCGCCTTCGGTGTAATACCGCGTTTTTTTATTAACAAACGCCCCATCTGGCGCCTGCACCGCAATGCACGTCTCTGGTCCTTTGCCGCCCCGTTGCTGGCCAAGCTGGGGCTATTTGTCATCGGCACGCTGGTCTGGCACTGGAGCAGTGGTAGTGGCACGCAGCTCTCCGGTTATGCACTGGCACTCGGTCAGGTGGCCCTTGGTGCCTTCCTCTTTACCGCCAACCCGCTGTGGCGAGCAGATGGCTACGCCTGGCTGGTGAACTATCTGGATATGCCGCGGTTGCGTGAACAGGCCAATCAGGTACTGATGTTAAAACTGCGTGGCCGGCCACTACCCTCTGCCCTTGGTGAGCGGGAGCGCCTTGGTCTGCTGACCTATGCCGTTGCCAGTATCGGTTTTTTGCTCTTCGTTGTCGGTTCCGTTCTGTTTTATCTGGCCGTCAGTCTGGAGCAGCGCTATGCCGGTACCGGTGTGGTGATCTTTCTGGTGATTCTGGCACTGTTCCTGCGCTATGCGATTAGTTACCTGGGAAGACGCGGTGGTGCGAAGAAGGCAGCGCTGGTCGATGACTACCAGGCGATGTCGAGTGGCAGGCGAGGCGGTTCACTGGTCTGGCTATTACCGCTACTGGTACTCGGTCTGCTGCCCTACCCCTATGAGGTTGGCGGCGCGCTTAACATCTATCCGCAACAGATGGCCGAGGCACGTGCCCAGGCCGATGGTGGAATCACTGAAGTGCTGGTGTCTGAGGGGCAGTGGGTAGAGGCGGGTCAACTGCTGGCACAGCAGGAGGCGTGGCGCACCGAATCCGAGTTGAAGATTTCACAGGGTGAAATAGCAATTAAGCGTGCAGAGCTGGTAATGCTGGAGAGTGGTGCGCGTGAGGAGCAGATTACACAGGCTGCCGAACAGCTGCGTAAGGCAGAGGTGCAGGCTGCCCACAGCAGAAAGCAACGCGAGCTGCTGGCCCCGGGGTCGCGCGACGGTTCGGTGCCCGCACTCGACTATGAGAAAGCTGTAGAGGCGCAGGAGGTGGATGCCGCTGCGGTACGTGTGGCTGCAGCCTCCCTTGCCCTGGTAAAGAGCGGTGCCCAGGCTGAGGAGCTGGCGATCAAACGTGCCGAACTGGCACAGCTGGAAGATCGGCTTGGCTATCTGCGCGCCGAGCTGGATCGCAGCCGCCTGGTCGCACCGCTCGCCGGACATATTATTACCGGGCGCCTGGAGCAGAAACTGGGTGCCTTTCTACGTGAGGGCGAACTGTTTGCGGTGATTGAAGATGCCCGTGAGGTGGTGGCTGAGGTACTGGTGCCGGAG
>JBFFJV010000117.1:0-7551 GCA_041555695.1 Thiohalomonadaceae bacterium
ATGCGGGCAAATCAACTTTTATCCGCTCTGTCTCTGCCGCCACCCCCAAGGTGGCCGACTACCCGTTCACTACCCTCTACCCCAATCTAGGCGTAGTCAGCGTTGAGGCGCACCGTAGCTTCGTGATCGCCGATATCCCCGGAGTGATCGAGGGGGCTGCCGAGGGGGCGGGGCTGGGGATTCAGTTCCTTAAGCACGTCTCCCGTACCCTGCTGCTGCTGCATATGGTTGATGTCGCCCCCTTTGATGGCAGTGACCCGGTCGAGGCGGTTCGCACCATTGAGCGTGAGCTGGCCAAGTTCAGTGAGGAGCTGGCGCTGCGTGATCGCTGGCTGGTGCTGAACAAGCTGGATCTGCTGCCTGAAGAGGAGCGCGAGGCGGTGTGCGACGATATTGTTAAACGCCTCAACTGGCAGGGGCCGGTCTACCGCATTGCTGCGATCAGCAAGGATGGAACGAAACGTCTTAGCCAGGAGATCATGCTCTATATGGAGCAACGTCGTGAGGATGAGCAGACTGAGGGCGCATAACCCTTTCCTCTAGTCACTAATTCCGCTATTTTCGCCCCATGACTACTCGCCAACATATTACCAAGACCAAACGCTGGGTCGTTAAGATCGGCAGTGCCCTGCTCACCAACGAGGGGCGCGGCCTGAATCAGTCGGGAATTGCCACCTGGGTGGAGCAGCTTGCCGCATTACGCCAGCAGGGACACGAGCTGGTGCTGGTTTCATCCGGCGCGGTGGCCGAAGGGATGAGTCGCCTCGGCTGGAGCTCTCGCCCCCATGCCCTGCATGAGCAGCAGGCCGCCGCTGCGGTAGGGCAGATGGGCCTGGTGCAGGCCTATGAATCCTGTTTTCAGCGTCATGGTATGCACACCGCTCAGGTACTGCTGACGCACGATGACCTCTCCAACCGTGGCCGTTATATTAACGCGCAATCGACCCTGCGTACCCTGCTCGATCTGGGCGTGGTGCCGATCATTAATGAGAACGACACTGTTGTTACCGATGAGATCCGCTTCGGCGATAACGATACCCTCGGTGCTCTTGTCGCGAATCTCATTGAGGCCGAGTTGCTGGTGATTCTTACCGATCAGGATGGTCTCTGCGATAAGGATCCCCGCCAGCATGCCGATGCAAAATTAATTCATGAGACCCCGGTCAATGCCCCTGAGCTGGAAGGGATGGCCAGCGGTTCGGGCGGTGCCCTGGGACGTGGCGGTATGCTGACCAAGGTGCGTGCGGCACGCCTTGCCGCACGTTCCGGTAGTGCGACGGTGATCGCTGCCGGGCGTGAGGAGCGGGTATTGCTGCGGCTCGCCGAGGGTGAGGAGCTGGGTACCCTGTTCTCACCGGATCAGGCTCCGGATGCCGCACGCAAGCAGTGGCTGGCGGGGCACCTGCAGGTACGTGGTAGCCTCACTCTTGATGCCGGGGCTGTGAAGGTGCTTCGGGAGTCGGGAAAGAGCTTATTACCGGTAGGTGTAAAGGGTTTGTCCGGTGACTTTTTGCGTGGTGAGATGGTGTCCTGTCTCGATGAGGAGGGTAATGAGATCGCCCGTGGCCTGGTTAACTACAGTGCCCAGGATACCCGCCGTATTCAGTGACAGCCCAGCAGTCGCATTGAGGAGCTACTCGGTTACCTTGGTGAACCGGTATTGATACATCGGGATAATCTTATCCTCTGCTAGCGCACCTGTTTGCTCCACAGCGTTGAGCCCTTTCCAGCAATAGTCTGTTTGGCGCAACGACGCCTGGTCGTCATTTCGATATAAGCACAAGCTCGATATACCAGCAGCTCTAGCCCCCGGTGCCTTTGCGCAAGAACTTCAGTTTTCTACCGGCGTAAAAAAAGGCCGGTCAATGACCGGCCTTTTTTATGCATCAGTGTTGGCGATTAGGCCATGGCACGAATGCGGGTGTTGAGACGGCTCTTGTAGCGGGCAGCGGTATTCTTGGGAAGCAGTCCCTTACCTACGCCAGAGTCGATCATCGGAACCGCGCTCTTGTATGCGGTTTCGGCATCGGCCTTGTCACCGGCCTCAATGGCATTGATGACCTTTTTCATGGCGCCACGCATGCTAGAACGCTGAGAGGCGTTGTTGAGACGACGCTTGTCTGCCTGGCGGGCGCGCTTTTTGGCTTGTGCTGAATTGGCCAAGGTTCTTACTCCAAAAAATTCCAAAGGTTCAAGGGGGCCATAGTTTGCCTGTTTCGTCCCCTGATGTCAACGACTTCGACACGATTGCTTCACGGGCCATGACGGGGCGCCACTGAGCGCGCTATTATGCCCGACTTGGCCCACCGAGACTATCGAAACAAGACAGAACAATAACGATGAGTAAGCGTCTTCTTAAATCCACCGCCATCGTGGGCGGTTTTACCATGGTCTCGCGGGTGCTGGGTTTTGCCCGAGACATGGTCTTCGCCAATCTGTTTGGCGCCGGGGCGGCCACCGATGCCTTCTTCGTCGCCTTCAAGATCCCCAACTTTATGCGCCGCCTGTTTGCCGAAGGGGCTTTCTCCCAGGCCTTTGTGCCGGTGCTTTCGGAGTACAAGTCACTACGCAGTGAGGCCGAGGTGCGGTTGCTGGTGGCGAACGTTAGTGGCACGCTGGGGGCTATCCTGGTGCTGCTGACACTGCTGGCTATTATCGGCGCAACACCTCTGGTGAGCGTATTCGCCCCCGGTTTTCGCGGTGACGAGGCGAAGTTTGCCCTCACCGCCGAGATGTTGCGCATCACTTTCCCCTACCTGTTTCTAATTTCGTTAACTGCGCTGGCTGGCGGCATCCTCAATACCTATGGACGTTTTTCGATTCCGGCGGTAACCCCGGTGTGGCTTAACCTCTCGTTAATCGGCGCAGCCTTCTTCCTTGCGCCGCAGTTCGAACCGACGGTGGTGGGTCTGGCCTGGGGGGTCTTTATCGCCGGCGTGCTGCAGTTGCTGTTTCAGTTCCCGTCGCTGGCCCGCCTGGGCTTATTACCACGTCCGCGCTGGGGCTGGCACGATGAGGGGGTGCGGCGCATCCTGAAATTGATGTTGCCGGCGATCTTCGGCTCTTCGGTGGCGCAGATCAACCTGCTGCTCGATACCATCATCGCCTCCTTTCTGGTCAGCGGTAGTGTCTCCTGGCTCTACTACTCGGACCGTCTGGTGGAATTCCCGCTGGGGGTCTTCGGTATCGCGTTGGCTACGGTGATCCTGCCAAGCCTGTCGCAGAAGCACGCCGAGGCCGATCCGCAGGCCTTTACCCGAACCCTCGACTGGGGAATGCGCTGGGTCTTTCTGATCGGCACGCCGGCGGCACTGGGGCTGATTCTGCTGGCGGGGCCGATGCTCGCCACCCTGTTCCAGTATGGCGCCTTCACCGCACAGAGTGTGGAGATGGCGTCACTCAGTTTGATGGCCTACGGGGTCGGTCTACTCGGTTTCATGCTGGTGAAGGTGCTGGCTCCCGGCTTCTTTGCCCGTCAGGATACCCGCACCCCGGTGCGCTTCGGTGTCTACGCGATGGTCGCCAATATGGGATTGAATCTGGCCTTTGTGGTACCGATGGCAATGGCGGGGGTTGAAGGGCCTCATGCCGGTCTGGCGTTGGCGACGGCACTGGCGGCCTTTATCAATGCCGGGCTGCTGTTCCGTCAACTGCGTCGTAGCGGGGTGTTTGTCGCGCAACCGGGTTGGGGGCGTTTTTCGATGCGCCTGCTGTTTGCCAATGCCGCGATGGCACTTCCGCTGTGGTGGTTGCGCGGACCGCTGGAGCAGTGGCTGGCCTGGGGGGCGATGGAACGTGCACTTCACCTCGGGGGGCTGGTGATGCTTGGTATGGTGATCTATTTCGTTGCTCTCTGGCTGGTGGGGGTACGCCCACGGATGTTGATGGGAAAAGCCATATAAATCGCTGAATAACGGTCAATTATCAGGTTATAATCAGCGGCTTTTCGGGATAATTCGTCCTTAAATTTAATGGCTGTTCGATGGAACTGATTCGCGGTATACACAATTTGCGTCCCCGCCACCGTGGTTGTGTTGCCACCATCGGTAATTTTGATGGGGTACATCTGGGGCACCAGGCGGTGTTGGGACAGCTGGCAGAGAAGGCGGAGGAGTTCGGCCTGCCGGCGGTGGTGATCACCTTTGAGCCGCAGCCCCAGGAGTATTTCAGCCATGGCGAGATCCCGCCGCGCCTCACCCGTTTTCGTGAGAAACTACGGGCCTTGCGCCGCTTTGCGGTGGATCGGGTGCTGGCGCTGCAGTTTAATCAGAGCCTGGCTGGGTTGAGCGCCGATGAGTTTATCCAGCAGGTGCTGCTGGATGGGCTTGATATTCGCTATCTGGTAGTCGGCGATGACTTTCGTTTTGGCAAGGGGCGCGGTGGCGATTTTGCGATGCTGCAGCAAGCCGGTGTGAAGCACGGCTTTGATGTGGTCAATATGCATACTTTTAGCCTGGAGGATGAGCGGGTTAGCAGCACCCGTATCCGCGAGGCACTGCAGCGTGGTGAACTGGCCCCGGCGGAACAGATGCTGGGGCGTGCCTACCGCATGTGCGGCCGGGTGGCTCACGGTAATAAGCTGGGACGCACCATCGGCTTTCCTACTGCTAATATATTCCTGCACCGCAAGAAGACCCCGGTGGATGGCGTCTTCGCCGTGGAGATGTTCGGCATTGACGGAGAGCCGGTAGCCGGGGTGGCCAATGTCGGCACCCGACCGACGGTGGATGAGAGCGGTACCCGCTCGTTGCTGGAGGTACACCTGTTCGATTTTGATGCTGACATCTACGGACGCTACGTCCATGTCGATTTTTTACACCGCATCCGCGAGGAGCGTCGCTTCGATTCATTCGATGCCCTGAAGGCGCAGATTCTTAAGGATGCAGATGAGGCGCGGGCCTTTTTTGCCGCGCGCCGTTAATCTTAATTATTACTGACGTTTTACTTGATGAAGTGAGAGTGCCGTGACGGACTATAAAGATACCCTGAACCTGCCGCAGACCGATTTCCCCATGCGCGGTAACCTGGCCAATCGTGAGCCGGCGATGCTTAAGGCATGGCAGGAGAAGGATCTCTACGGAATGATTCGCGAGGCCTCCAGGGGACGCAAGCAATTCATCCTGCACGATGGCCCTCCGTATGCCAACGGCAACATTCACATCGGTCATGCGGTGAATAAGGTGCTTAAGGACATCATCATTAAGTCCAAGACCCTGAGTGGTTTCGATGCCCCCTATGTGCCGGGCTGGGACTGTCACGGCCTGCCCATCGAGCTGCAGGTTGAGAAGAAGATCGGTAAGGCCGGGGTCAAGGTGGCTGCGGACAAGTTCCGTGCCGCCTGCCGTGAATACGCCGCCAAGCAGGTCGACGGCCAGCGTGAGGACTTCAAGCGCCTGGGCATCTTCGGTGAGTGGGACAGCCCCTACCTCACCATGGACTTCAAGTTCGAGGCCGACATCATTCGTACACTTGGTCAGGTAATTGATGAGGGCCATCTGCACAAGGGCTCCAAGCCGGTGCACTGGTGTGTCGATTGCGGCTCGGCACTGGCCGAGGCCGAGGTGGAGTATGAGGACAAGACCTCGCCCTCTATCGACGTGCGCTTCGAGGTGCTGGATGACGAGGCCTTCCTGAGCCGCGTGCAGAAGACGGAGTCCCACCACGGCGAGGGCCCGATCTCTGCGGTGATCTGGACCACCACACCGTGGACCCTGCCTGCCAACCAGGCGGTCGCCCTCAACCCTGAGCTCGAGTACGCGCTGGTGCAGTGTGACGGCGTTGGCGAGCACGGCCCCGAGCGCCTGATTCTGGCCGATGGCCTGCTGAAGGATGTGATGGGGCGCTACGAGGTGGAGGAGTATCGTGTACTCGCCACCTGCAGTGGTGCTGACCTGGAGGGGCTGAAACTGCAGCATCCTTTCTATGACCGTGAGGTGCCGGTGATCCTCGGTGACCACGTCAGCCTTGAGGCGGGTACCGGAGCGGTACACACCGCACCCGGCCATGGTCAGGAGGATTACGTCGCAGGCTCAAAATACAATCTGAAGGTCGATAATCCGGTGGGCGGTGACGGCAAGTTCCTGCCCGGCACCGAATTATTTGAAGGCCAGCACGTCTTCAAGGCCAACGACTCTGTGCTGGATGTGCTGCGCGAGCGCGGCAAGCTGGTGCATGCACAGGCGTTACGTCACAGCTACCCCCACTGCTGGCGCCACAAGACCCCGATTATCTTCCGTGCCACGCCGCAGTGGTTTATCTCGATGGAGCAGAACGGCCTGCGTCCCAGGGCGCTTGAAGCGGTTAAAGAGACCGAGTGGATGCCCGACTGGGGGCAGGCTCGCATCGAGGGGATGGTGAACAACCGTCCTGACTGGTGTGTCTCGCGCCAGCGCAACTGGGGCGTGCCGATTGCCCTGTTCGTTCACAAGGTCTCCGGCAAACTCCACCCGAACACCGCGGAGCTGATCGAGCAGGTGGCCCAGCGGGTGGAGGAGAAGGGCATTGATGCCTGGTTCGATCTCGACCCTGTCGAGCTGCTGGGTGATGAGGCGGCCGATTACGACAAGGTCGCCGATACCCTTGATGTCTGGTTCGACTCTGGCGTGACCCACGCCTGCGTGCTGGAGCGCCGAGATAATCTGCAGCGCCCCGCCGACCTCTATCTGGAAGGTTCAGACCAGCACCGCGGCTGGTTCCAGTCCTCCCTGCTTACCGCCGTGGCTACCACCGGCAAGGCACCCTATAAGTCAGTGCTTACTCACGGTTTCACTATGGATGCTAAAGGGCAGAAGATGTCCAAGTCCAAGGGTAACGTGATGGCACCGCAGAAGGTGGTGAACAGTCTGGGGGCAGATATCCTGCGCCTGTGGGTCGCCTCCACCGACTACACCGGTGAGATGACCGTCTCCGATGAGATCCTCAAGCGCACCGCCGATGCCTATCGTCGCATCCGTAACACCGCCCGCTTCCTGCTGGCCAATCTGGGCAAGGCGGGCGAGGGTGCCGATGGGGATAAAGGCGCCTTTGACCCGGCGCAGAACATGGTGGCCACGGAGAAATTGCTGCCGCTGGACGCCTGGGCGGTGGCCCGCGCCGCCGAACTGCAGCGCGAGCTGCAGGGGGCCTACGACGATTATGAGTTCCACCTCATCTATCAGAAACTACTCAAGTTCTGTTCCATCGACATGGGCTCCTTCTATCTGGATGTGATTAAGGATCGCCAGTACACCATGCAGCCCGATTCACTGCCCCGTCGTTCGGCACAGACAGCCATCTACCACGTGCTGGAGGCGATGAGCCGCTGGATGGCTCCGGTATTGAGCTTCACCGCCGAGGAGATCTGGCAGAACATGCCGGGTGAACGCGGCGAGTCGGTATTCCTCGAGAGCTGGTATCAATTCCCCGAGATGAATCTCGGCGAGCTGGACCTGGGCTACTGGAGCGAGGTGATGGAGGTGCGTGACGCGGTCAATCGTGAGCTGGAGCAGCTGCGCAACGCCGGTGAGATTGGTGCAAACCTGCAGGCCGAGGTGACCCTCATCTGTGGCAGCG
>JBFFJV010000118.1:0-7512 GCA_041555695.1 Thiohalomonadaceae bacterium
ATTCCGTACTTACAATAGTGCTCAATAGCAGTCATATCAGCAAGGCGCACATCTCTATATTCTCTAAGGTAAAAAATCTTATCAAAGAAACCGCTTGCTTCTATTATTTTTTTTAATTTCCTATAGGGGAACTGTTTTTTAACAACCATCGCTCTACATTACCCTTTAATTGCTTTTTGGAATTCACGAATAGGTTTAGTATATATCCAGCACTTACTCTCTTTTAGTTCTGCAAGATCGGCCACAACCTGATCAATAAGTTCTCGCAATGAGTTAACTTCTTGTGTCAAGCTCTCATTTTGCGACTGAGCAGCCACTAATTCGTGCTGCAAATCATCCGAGCGCTTTACTAGCGTTCCCTTCTCTTCTTTCATTACGGAAAAATCTGCTACAGCCCTATCTAGCTGTTCACCCAATGCCTCCTTCTCCGCACAGGCACTCGCTTGCTGTTGCAGCAAATTCACATTTTGCGACTGGGCAGCCTCTAATTCACGCTGCAAATCATCCGAGCGCTTTACTAACGCTTCCTTTTCTTCTTTCATTACGGCAAACTCTGCCACAGCCTTATCTAGCTGCGCACCCAATACTTCCTTCTCCGCACAGGCACTCGCTTGCTGTTGCATCAAGTTCGCATTTTGCGACTGGGCAGCCTCTAATTCGTGCCGCAAATCATCCGTGCATTTATCTCGCGTTACATTGTTCTCTTTTATTGTGGAAATATCTTCTATAGCCTCATTTAACTGCAAACGCAACACATCAACCTCTTGCGTAGCAGAATCAAGAGAACACTGCAGTTTGACGGCATCACTTTTCGCTTTCTGAAACGCAACGGAATTTTCTTGCATCTTCCTTAGCGCATCATCCCTCTGCGAACAAAGGTGTTTAGAAAGTTTTGTATAGGAAATCACATCAGGGGAATGAAACATACTGTAAGCAGATTTATACTGTTCACGAATCAGATCAAAATCAATCTGTTCCAGTGCATCCGCCTCAACTGCATCAATAATTCTACGCAAAAAGTCTGGAACATGCTCTCCAACATTCCTTCCTGATAGGTTATTGTGCTTTAGCTTTTTATCGATAAAGGTATCTAATTCATCGCTAACAACCAGCGTGTCACCATCTTTATCCAAAAAATCTTTAAGATTTCTTGCCGTATCTGTAGTTCTTTCAACAAGACAATCAAAACGAACAAATAGTCGAGGGTATTTCCTGCTGTATAGCTCCGCATGAAAAAAGTGCTTTAACCAAATAAGAAGACCCTTTTCAATTGAGAAGTCGTTTCTTTTTTTCAATGACTGCGCAACTTCAAAAGGGTTCCGATAAGGGATAATAATTTGAATATCGACCCCCTGATTCTTCCCTGCCTTTTCCCAAACAGGGAAGGTAAGGCAGAGCCGAGGATCTTTTATTGCGAAAATCTTACTGTAGCTATATTCGTCATTAAGAATGTCACTGGCATCTTTAGCATAACGGTCAACCATATCTACAGCGAGTTCAAGCTCATATCTTGGGTCATCAAAACTAGTATTCAGTTCTGAAAATATCCTTTCGTTCAGCGAGACCACCTTGGAATCTTCAAAAAATCCCTTTGTATTATCCGCAGCGGGGGGAAGCAAATCTGCACCCAAATTTACCCCCATATGTTCCAGAGCGCCGGTTAACGCAGAGGTACCACTTCGATGCATACCTAGAATGAACACACATTTTTTCATTGCATCTCCAATGTCATAATGTTTACACAGTAAAACCAGCCTATCGAATACTGATTGAAGATAAATTTTGCACGTAGTCTTTTTAAGCTCATCAGATATCTAAATTATCAAAACAAGCCATGCGCAACTCCCCTGTTCCTCTTTAATCACGATGGTCACGAATAATAAGTGCCATCAGCTGTACTATCACAGCGGTGAGGATTGCAAAAATGGTGAAGAGAGTAATGTTGTACAACCGCCTTGGCTCTGTACTGTATTCAGGCAAGGTAGGGGCCTGCAACACGGAGATCTGTTTGAGCTGACGAGCAGCTTCAACACGCGTACTTTCTAAAATATTCAAGGCGCTGGAGTATAATTCAAGCGCAAACTGTGCTTGCAGTTCAAGAGTTTCATATTCGAGAGTGATGCGATTAAGGGCATCACCGCCTTGAGTGGCCATTTTGGCACGCTCACTTGTTATCTGGTTCTGTAGCGCATCAGTCTGGGCACGAAGTTGCAGCATTTCGGCGGCGTTTTCACTGCGAGTGGTGGCGAGTGCCTGACGCTGCGCCTGAAATTTAGCCAGTTCGCTTTCAAGGCTTGCAACAATGGCGCTACGACTTTCAACACTGGCTCGAGGAGAGATCAGGCCATACTTATTCTGATAAGTTAACAATGCTTCTCTGGCATCAGTAAGCCTCAGCGCGAGGAGTTCAACCTGTTTTTCGATAAAACGCACCTGCTCTTCTGCCAGCCGCTGCCCCATGTCATTCATGTGCGCTTCACCCTCGCTGAGCAGTAGCGTGGTTATCGCATGGGCCTTTTCTGGTTCGAAGGCCTGAGTAGTCACACGCAAGACCTTGGCGTATTCATCCAGCTCAACCTCAATCTGTGAAAGATAGTATTCATGAAAGGTTTCAATGGGTACGTCCGTCGAGGAGAGGCGTGAAAAGTAATCGATGGCACGGCTACTGTAATGCTGGCGCAGGTTAAGTTTAGCATCCAACTTGCGCAGCATATCGCTAGAGAGTAAATGCTCACGTAGTAGCAACAGATCACCGCTGCCACTAGTACCACTCAGAATAGATCCTACGTCCAAGCTTGGCGCAGCAACTTTTGGGCTATCAAGTACGATGTAGGCGATAGAAACGTAGCGGTCACTGACTATCAACAACTGATATGTACCATATATAACAATAGCGATCATGCAGACCAGCCAATAGGGATGCTTGAGAAAAGTTTTCATGTGTTTGCCAGTTTGTCCGATAATGACTTGCTGTTTGTTTTGGCTGAATTTTATTTTTTCATTCCAATGCTATCACGATAATCATTAATGGCTTCGTAGACATCATCATACCATCTGGCTTTACCTTGCTGCAGCCAGATTCCTGCCTGACAGAGATCTTTTAGAATACCTTCGCTGTGTGAAACCATAATCAGCCCGGCCTGCCCTACCCTTCTCTTGAAGGCCTTTTTGGCCTTTTCCTTAAATGCGATATCACCAACGGCGGTGGCCTCGTCGGAGAGGTAGACATCAAAATCGAAAGCTAATGATAGACCAAAAGCGAGGCGGCTTTTCATTCCGCTGGAGTAAGTTTTAACCGGTTCGTCGAAGGCGGGACCAATTTCCGCGAATTCTTCAACATATTGCACTATACGCTGGATCTCATTTTCATCGCCGTGGATACGGGCAACGAATTTGACGTTTTGCCGTCCGGTCATCGAACCCTGAAATCCGCCACTAAGACCGATGGGCCAGGAGACGCGACAGTTGCGGGAAATATCACCCCTGTCGGGCGCATCCATGTCGGCAATGAGCCGCAGTAGGGTAGACTTGCCGGCACCGTTTCCGCCAACCAGTCCAACACTAACACCGGTCGGAATAGTGAAGTTGATATCCCGCAACACCCATTCGCTGCCGTGATGGTTATGATAACGTTTATAGACATTACGAAGCTGAATCACATTGCCCTCAACCGAATAGCAAATTTGACATGTAGCGCCAACCCCATAGCAATAGAGGCAAAAGTCCAGTAGCATAAATACAAAAGTTCAATGCCACTTACGGCGTGGTAGCCCTCGAAGAAACACAGACGCAGGCTTTCTATTCCGTGTGAAATCGGGTTATAGAGCAGATACGGTTGAATAGTATGAGGCATGACCTGAAGCGGAATCATCGCGCCAGAGAGTACAAACAACGGAAGCATCATAATTCTGACCATCCGGCCAAATGACTCTACCATCGCCGCACCAATCGAAACTACCAAACCCATCCCAAGCCCCAACAACCAGACCAATATCCATACAAAGATGGCTCCGATTGGATTAAACGGTAATATATCGTAATCCAGCAGGCTGGAACCTGCGATGAGTATGATAAAAACAATGATCTTAAGCAGTCCCTCCAACATATTGCGCACCAACACTGGGTCGATGGGCTTGACCTGACGATAGGCAAACAGCCCCTGATTGGCCTCAATAGCACCCAACGAGCGGGTGACGCCATCCCGAAACAGCATAAAAACGGTGATCCCCACAATCAGCCAGGGGATGAAGTCAGCATTTTGTGTCGTACTCACACGACTGAACAGATCACGAATGACTACCATCAGAACAACAAACGCGAGAGGCTCAACCAGCATCCAAAACCACGCAAAACGCGATGCCATAAGGCGGGCTGTTGCCTCGCGCAGAAACAGTGCGGACCAGACGCTACGAGTGACCTGCCATGAGGTGCGGGGATTGTTGTGGGTAGAGTAGTGGATCATAGTTACGCCATTAATAGCTCTGACGAACTATAAACAGGCCCACAGACTAATCTCTGGCTTGTTATTATCACAGATTCAACACAACCTTGGCGGCGACGGCAATATGGTAGAGGATCTCGCTGATGGTACTGGCCAGTTGCAAGTTTTTGGTTGACGCCACAGGCAAAACGAGAATCTCGTCGCCGGGGCGCATAGTCACGTCATCTGCGCTACGTACCTCGCCGTTTTGTCTGACCACTAGGATGCGCCCCGTATCGGCATGTTGGGTAAAACCACCGGCCCCTTCAATGTAATCACGTGCATCGAAGCTGGCTGTATAGACCACAGATTGTGGCACTAGTACCTCACCACTGATCAGCAGGGAATCGGAGCGCTGAGGTATGGTAATAATATCGCCATCCTGCAGACGCACGTTACTAATTTGACCATTGTGGGCAACGACCATACGCCCACTGGGTTTGACCTGACCGGCTCGTTGCACAAAACTCCTGATCATTTCGGCTTCCTGCACACGAATTTTCGCCTCATCGACCGTGGAGGATGGGGCTGAAAGGAAGGTAGTTTCCAACCGGCGCAAGCTCTCCATCAATGACTGGCGTTGCCGCTCAGCGACACTGATCCGGCGGATAGAGACACTGTCCACGTCGGTCATATCCGCCGGTACGGCGATGCCATCAAGTAGCTCCATCAGGCGGGCATCTCTTGGCATGGCGTAGCGGGAGGGTCCATAGTAGCTGCCCTCAAGTTGCACCACGATGATATCGCTACGCTGATCGGCGCTGAAATAGAGTTCATCACCATCACGCAGTGCCAGACTGGCCAGATCCGCCAGCGGGTAATAAGCAGAAACCGGGCCGCTCATTCGTTCACCGCGTATCAGCACATGCGACACGCCTGGTCGTAGCCGGGCATAGTGCAACAAGTTTTCACCAGTCATGCCCGTACCTGTAAGTTCAAAGCGATAGGTGCGCTCGACATCGCCATCGGCAATCACCACCGGACCGCGCCGCCCCACAATGATGGTGTCGCCATCACGAAACTGTGGGCGTGCCAGTACCCCATCCAGTAAGAACTGGTACAGATCGACACGGGCAATCACCTTACCACTGCGTTCAACACGGATGTCACGATAGCTGCCAAGGGCGTTATCTATGCCGCCAGCCTGATCGAGAAAATAGAGAATCGCATCGTTGGGAGTGCCAGCATAACGACCGGGGTTGCTGACAAAACCGGTAACAAATACCGCTACAGGCTGTACACCCTGAAGGTTGGTATAGACGTAAACATTTTTAGGGTAGACCGCACGTACTGCCTTTCGCACACGGCTATCAAGCTGCTCATGAGTGACACCCTGAACACGGACAGGACCTATAGCCGGAATAAAAATATTACCCTGGGCGTCGACGGGTAGGACGCGATCCAGTTCCAATGCTCCCCAGATCCGCAGGGTAACCTGATCACCGGGCATCACATGGTAATCTGGGTTCAAATCATCGGCACGGGTACCACGAAATCCCCCCTCAAACAGATGCATTCCAAAACTAGTGATGGACTCACTATCATCGGGGCGAGACTGCAGTCCGTAGCTGTTGGCTGTTCGCCAGTCAGTGCGTTGTTGCTCGGTCTCTGATGGCAAAAGCTGGGCCTGCTCCATGCTTGGCAGATCACCAGCGGCCGTACCAATTGAAACGGCATAGCCGGATTGCCAGGGCAGCCAGAACAATACGGTAATTATGCAGGCAAAAACAGTGGTGAATGTATCAGTTTTCATGCGGGGTTCCCTGTGAGATTACAGCCCGGCACCGCGGGCAATGGGGCGAACAGACTCCCATTGACCGGGTTGAATACGGCAGACTATCGCTGGCATAGCGGCAATGTGTTGACTTTGCACAGAGAGATCGCGGCACTGACGCCCGCTAGCGGCATCGTAAAGTGCGGCGGCAGTAATCTCCACCCTATCACCCCAGGGACTGCTGGCAGCGAGGTGCACGGCTCCGGACGCAGCATCTTCAAAAAAGCCGCTAAGCTCAGCCTGTAGAAGGGTGCTCTGGCTTGCTGATGATGTTGTATATTCACTGCTAGGGCGATCACCCGGGCTGATGGCACAGCCAAACAGCCCACTTGTCAGCAGGGAGAGGCTCACTATTTTTGCGGCACCCGTTAACTTCCTCAAAATGCTTTGCACGTATAAATCCTGAAAGCCGCACCTAATATGCGTTGGGGGCTTAAATATTGTTGGGTTATTTGGTGACCGATATTCTACCACATCTTTATCTTCTGGCTTAACTACGTGCACTCCGACAAAAAACTTAAAAATCAATCACTTTCAAAATATCCACGGCAGATAGACGCGGTGATTTCAGCGGTTAACCTCGCTCAAATATCTCCTGAACGATTCACTTAGTTCCGGATGCTTCAGTGCGTACTCCACCGTCGCCTGCAGATAGCCTAATTTGCTACCACAGTCGTAGCGCTTGCCCTTGAAACGGTAGGCAAGTGCCTTTTCATGCTCCAGCAAATTGGCAATGGCGTCTGTCAGTTGAATCTCACCGCCAGAACCACTCCTGGTATGTTCGAGCAGCTCAAAAATGCGCGGCGTGAGTAAATAGCGCCCTACCACGGCCAGATTAGAGGGGGCCTGTACGGGCTTGGGTTTCTCGATAATGTTGGTTATCGGTGCAACATCACCACTCTCCTCACCGGTGCTGACAATACCGTACTTATCAGTCTCCTCGCGCGGCACCTCTTCTACCCCAATCACGCTGCACTGGTGCTGCTGGTACTGCGCAACCATCTGTTTGACGACACCGGTGCCATTACCGTCGATCAGGTCATCGGCCAGAATTACGGCGAAGGGCTCGTCGCCCACCACAGGCTTGGCGCATAGTACCGCATGCCCCAGACCCAGCGCCTCTGACTGCCGGATATAGACACAGGATATATTCGGAGGAACAATGTTGCGTAGGATTTCCAGTAACTGCTTTTTTCCCTTTTTCTCGAGCTCATTCTCCAGTTCGTAATTCTTGTCAAAATGGTCCTCGATGGCCCGC
>JBFFJV010000119.1:0-7490 GCA_041555695.1 Thiohalomonadaceae bacterium
CTCTTCCTTGCTAAATTCGAGTTTGAATCTCATTCGACTGTTCGAGTTAGTAAATCGGATCGGCTGAGCTTAAACGTTATTCATCCAAAAAACTCTTATGAAAAAAATCGAAATCAATACAATTCAATCATCGGATTTTGAAGATCTTACCTACATGGTTGGTGAGCTTCTAAACGAGATTATGGACAAAATTGACATTAAGGCTTTCAATTTTAACGCTGAAGAAACAAAAATCAGAGCAAAGGAACTCATTTCACAAGATAAATATTGGGTGCTTATTGCGAAGGACTTAGAATCTGGCGTAAATGTTGGCTTTGTGTCTCTGTATGAAAGCTATGCTTTATACTCAGAAGGAGCCTACGGCACAATTCCTGAGTTGTTTGTCCGGCCAAAATGGAGATCAGAAACCATCGGAAAGCAATTGCTACACAAAGCGATTGAATTTGGTGAGAGTAAAGGGTGGAAGAGGCTCGAAGTCACTACCCCACCCTTGCCTCAATTTGACAAAACTTTAAGTTTTTACCAATCAAATGGGTTCGAAATTTCGGGCGGAAGAAAACTTAAAATAGATGTACATGCTCAACCATAGGAAGTAAATATGGGCATTGTATCAACTAAAAACGGGAAGCATTATGTTTGGGGTGATAATTGCGACGGATGGCATCTCGTTGCCTCAGAGCACTTGAGCGTAATACAGGAACGAGTGCCGCAAGGCTCTTCTGAAATTCGTCATCAACACAACAAGGCCGAACAATTTTTTTATGTTTTGTCGGGCATTGCCACGTTCGAAGTAGAGGGTGAAGTAAATGATATTCACTCGAATCAGGGCCTCCATGTCCCTGCTGGCGTTGCTCATACCCTAAGCAATAAACACGAAAATGATCTAATTTTTTTGGTAATTTCTACCCCTCCTAGCCATGGGGACCGTGTCTGCGCATAACAATTGGGTCAACTTGACGCGAAGAGGCTCAGGGGGGGCTATAGCGGTCAAGCACAGGGAGCGCAAGTTACCCAAAACGTTAGATGCCCTCTAAAAAACCAAGCCACTTTGTAGAATTCATTTCTGTTCCACTGCTCACCATTTTTCAACATTCCCCATATAGCTAGAAGCAGCTTGCTGCATGATGGCAACAATGGCCTGCATAGGCTTCTTGCCATTATCGATCAGGTGTTTGTAATAGGCTTTGACTTTGACATGCTTGTCCTTCTGACTGGCCACTAGTGCAGGGTAAAACAGTGCATCACGTAGATAACGGTTTCCTGCCATGGTGATACGTCACAGTTTGTTTGTTGAGGAACCTAACTCATAAGGCCTGGGGTCGAGACCAGCATGTGCCACCCATTGTGCGCCTGTCATATCGTCAGGGAGGGCCGCCAGCTCCGCCAGGATGCGCGGCCCGGTCTTGTGCGCGATCCCAGTGGTGGAGGCAATGAGACGCAGTGATTCATTAAGTTCCGGAAGTTGTTCTATCAGCTCGACATACTCCAGTATCGCCTGCGCATCAAGGCTATCGGTCTTACCTCGCTGCAGCTTTGCCGTGGCAAAGTGTTTGACGGCCTTAGGGTTGATGACCATGACCTCTATGAGCTTCGACTCATGCAGTGCGAGTGCGAAGGGCAGGGAGTAAACGCCTGTGGCCTCCCATCCCCACCCTTGCCGGCTTGCCGCGTTTTGTGGCCCAGTTGATAAATTTACGGTGGCCTGTTGCATCATTGCTGAATATTGCCTGAGGGTAGTCTTTGCCATTGCGGCGGATACACCGCAACAGGTTCTTTGAGTCAACGTCTGCACCTATCGTATTCACTTGTAAACCTCCTTTCAGGGTACTAACATGCTACTGGGTGTCCCGACCTTGTGAGCTGACAATCAAACCTTGTGATGCGAGTTCACTGACTCAGAATGCTCCAGGGATTTTGTCATTAAGGCGGGGCGCCCATCTAACGCACAAGGTCTGTGCCTTCAGGCATTATCGGCGTCACCTAGTACTCATATAACTATAGTTCCTCAGCCTTTCGAACAATGGATTAATGGCAGGAAGTTAAAATACAAGGCTTTTGATAATCGAACAACAGGAGATTGACCATGCGCACTTTCGCAGATAAACCCAAAGCGAGTCAGCAGGCCATGTCTTCCAAGACAACAGTACCCGTTCGGTCACGCCTGGGGCACAGCCATGAGGTGAAATCGCTCCTTTCTCTCGGACGTACAATTGGGAATCAAGCGGTACAGCGGTTGCTGCAAAGCAATGCTGAAGAACGCAACACAAAATTGACTGGTGTGACATCACATCACTCTGGACACGATTTTAGTCGTATTCCCATTCATTCTCTTGAAGCAGGTGCAATACAGTCCAGAATAGAGCCCCCCAGTTCTGAAGATAAGTACGAAACCGAGGCTGACCGAATTGCCGGGCAGATAATGGATATACATGGCTCGCATTTACAGCATGATCGTGAAATCGACACTCCTGTGCTAGTAAGCACGCAAGCGGCAACGCTCGATAGGACTAATGCACGTCGAACTAAGCTGGCCTCAGGCGGCAGTGCACTTCCTGCCCTGGTCAATCGATTACCATTGTCTCGGCCAGCTGCCCCGCCTGCGTTGCAAAACACCCCTCCCGGCTGGTTGCCACCGGACACACCGGCCTGGGCGGAACGTGGAAGGATCGGTCTCGGGTCTGCCTTCTTTCAGGCCGATCACATGACCCAGGCCGACATACTCCGGCATGAATACGTTCATGCGTTACACCAGCGTTCGGCAGGGCTGGACAATTCCGCTTCTGCAAGGCGTGACGCTGAGGCCCTGGCATCCGCGACTCATCTCGCCCCCGGGCAGGCCATTAATGCCCCGGCCCCCGCCATCCTGGCCTTCCCTCCGCAGAAGCATAAACCCTGGGACGAGGTCTACATCGGTAACTCAGCGATCATTGGCGAACTGACGCATGGCGACCTGGTCTTGAGGATGAAGATGTACTACAGCGAGTTCAAAGTGGAGGACATATTTAAGTACAACAAAGACCTGGATATGGATCTGATAGAGAAAACACGAGCAACTGTCTACAACTGTGGAAAACATCCGAATATCAATCTCGTCGACAAAGTGAAAAAGCTCAGGGTGGTGTTGTCAAAGGTCGAACAGCTCAATAATAAGATACCGGCCAAGTCCACTTTCAAGATCAAATATGTATTCGTTGCAGCAAACGTGTCCGAACGATTCCGGACCGCGAACAACAAAGGCGTACTGTTCCTGTCCTCAAACGTCCTGGACACGGGCATAGTGGATGCGGCGGCACACGAGGCCTCGCATGGCATCTTCGAACATCACGCCACCGCGGGGGATGCCGATCCCGCAAAAAGGGTGCCTGACAACCTGGCACTGCAAGTGGCGGACATCTTCGTTAAGCTGAGAAACACCAAAGCCGCCGCGCTACCCCAGACAAAGTTCAATCCTAAATCACCGCCGCCCTATGAATCAACTGACAGCACCAGCCAACCGGCTGGAATCATCCCGGTTCACGATACCGTCTGGTCAGGAGAGGGAGGCCATCCCTGGCACGGCATCGATGAATTTTTCGCCTCCGCGTTCGCCGCTTTCACCCAGAATCCGAAACTGCTCGACAAGATCATCGATTATTACAATAAACGTGACCCGAGCATACGGCCGCTCTATACTCAGTTGTTCAACCTGTTCAAAAATATTGGTAATGCAAAATCCCTGGCGTCAGTAGCCGCCCCCAGTGACAAGAAAGCGGCAGAGACAATGATTGGGCGGACCTCGGCGACGCCGGACTACACCGACCCGGTCAGGCGCCAGATCAGCGACCAGGATCTTTTTGAACCAACCTTATTGCCCGATCCTGACAATATCTTCTGCAAAACCGGTGCGGCGGCGGCTGAAAAGAAGCCGTGAAAGCACCATGGAGCCAGCTGCGCACGTCCCACCCGAACATTATTCCAACGGTAACGTCGTGGTATCGACCTCCCGCCGCAAGACGAAACTGCATGCCTAACATTGGGTTACTACCGACCGCTAATCGCGGCGGCAAAACCCAGTCGTTAGCGCCCTAGAAATCATAAATGCTAATAGCAAACTCAGGTCATGTGTCAGCGTCAAAACAAACACCCACCCACGCATTTTATGCTAAAATGATCAACACTTGCCATCTACCCCCAGGAAGCTCACCTGCTTCATAACAGAATATCCCGTTGTTCCACAGGACGGACTGCTTTCTCGATATTCAATACCTTAGTAAAGCATCATCAGGACAACACTGATTTAGCTCTGTTGGACTGACATTCCCCTATCCATTGAATCAGGAGCGAACACCATGAGCAAAGAACAAAAAAGTAATAAAGAGGGTAAGAAAAAGCCCGCGATGACCACTAAAGAGAAGAAGGCGGCAAAGAAGGAGAAGAAACAGTCCGGTAGTTTTTTAGGCAATGAACACTAGCCTTAAAACTGCCACTCAAACGGCGAGTGGTACGAAGGCAAACCGCTCGCCATCAAACAAACCCTGATCGCTGAGTTTCAGCGCAGGGATCACCAGCAACGCCATAAACGAGAGCGTCATATAGGGTGCTCTGAGCGTTGACCCCAAAGATCTGGCTGCGCTATCCAGCTGAGAATAAAGTTCTGCCACCTGCTCGGCAGGTTCCAGACTCATCAAACCGGCGACGGGCAGCGCCAAGCTCTGTACCACATCCCCTTCACACATTCCAAACCATGGCATGAGACAGCAGAATATTTGTCGTGCTACTAACCATACTCGGCTAATGGATGGCCCGACATACTTCAGTTAATAGTCTGGTTCCTTTAACCGGAAGCACCTGTTGGTGATGGTGACACCGACTTTGTGGCTAGTGCCCCGTTGTAATAATTGATTCTGGACCGTTTCCGGCACTAACGCTGCCATTCATATTCAGGGTGCCATTGCTACGGTCTATCGTGTAGGTCGAGACCGTTCCGCTTTCAGTGACGTATAGGTACTTACCAGTCATATCCATTGCGAGCATACCCGGGCTTGTGCCAGCAGGGAAATTCTGGATACCGCTGATTACCGGATCTGCATCGATTTGTACCAGAAGACCTGTTTCGTAATTAATAAAATATGCAGAAATAGACCCTTCGGTGGCATTAGCCACGTATGCGAACTGTCCTAATGGGTCAATCACAATGGATGACGGACCGACTCCTGTAACGATTGTACCGTTGGTGACTTTCGATAAGAAGCCATAGGTGGTATCCAGGCTCCACACCATAACATTATCCGAACCGGCGTTAGTTACATAGATAAAGCGGCCGGATGGATCCACTGCAATTGAGGACGGTGATGTTCCTGCTGTGCCACTACGGTAGAAAGTGCCATCTAACGCACCTGTGGCCAGGTTCAAGGCATAAGAACGAATCGCCGATGTTCCGGTGCCTGCGACAATGACATGGGTTCCCGTCGGGTCGACAAGTATAGAACCCGGGTTTGCCACCGCCGGGTAATCTGCTGTGGAGATCGTGTTCACCGCTGACATGACACCTGTCGCACTGATGCTGTATGACGAGACAGAGTCGTCACCCGCGTTCGCTACATAAGCAAAGCGGCTATTCGCATCAATGGCGATCCCACTGGGTATGTTCCCGGTTGCGACAGTACCAAGTTGTGAGAGGGCTCCGCTTAAGGAATCGATACCGTATGCACTGATGTTTGCCGAACCGGAATTCGTAACATAGGCAAATCTCCCGTACGGGTCAGCAGCCAGGTAATTAGGTCCCGCACCTGTCGCAATTGACGAACTGATGCTTGACAGTGCGCCGGTTCCTGAGTCGATTGTAAAAGCTGAGATGTCATCAGAGTATGCATTCGCCGCATAGGCGAACTTAGAAGATGACACTAATGGCGTAGGCCCGTTAACGAGGGCAAAACCTAGCGCCGATCCCTTTGATGTAACGAGCCAACTGGTGGAGTTAATCGGCCGTGGAATGTGAGTGTTCTGGTCTATTTGTAGGGTGGTAATCGTACTATTGTCACCATTGGTGACATAGAGGAAACGGCTGGTCGGATCGATATTGATCGTACGTGGATCACCGCCAGAGGGTATCCAGTAATCTGAGAGCAAGGTTAGGCGTCCGGTCGAGGTGTCGATACGATACGGCTTTACGCCGCTCAGGGTTGCCACGTAGGCATATTGACCTGTTGCATCGACTACCATGGCTTGTGGCATCACCCCGATGTTCTCGGTAGCAACCGGTGCCAGGGCTCCTGTGGTTGAGTTTACAGTGAAGACGGAAATGCTACTGGCATCGTGGTTCGTCACATAGGCATACTTACCAGTCGGGTCAAACGCCACCCATGAGGGGGAGCGCCCTACGGTTACCGTGTCTGTATTGGCAACTGCACCAGTGACAGCATCAAGACTGAATATGAGCACATCGTCGGTATACAGGTTGGCTACATAGGCAAACTTTCCCGACGGATGCATTGCCACGTGTTGAGCTATACTCCCGCCGGTCGCAGGAATAGTGTTTATGAGCGTTAAGTTACCCGTCAACGCATCAATACTAAATGCGGCCATTGAGTTAGCGAAAGTGGTCACATACAGGAACTTGCCGGTGGGGTCAGTCGTTATGCCAACTGCTCCGCCCCCGGCAGAGACGGAATCCCCGGTGCTGGTCAATGCGCCATTCTCTGCATTGATGCGGAAGACCGACACAGTGCCTGAGTCAAAATTCGCGGCGTAAGCATATTCACCCGAGGGTTCGACAACAACGGCATCAGTAGAACCCGTCGTTTTTGCATGGCCTTTGTGGTGCAACTGACCGCTTTGTGAATCTACTGTGTAGATGGACACATTGGAGCCGCCATAATTTGCCACATAGGCATACCGAGGATAACTGCTATACGTGGTGACTAGATTATCGGTCGAGGTATTACCTACAGTATCTCCACCACTGCTACCGCCCCCACATGCACTGAGAGAGAGCACAGCAACAGCAATCGAGAGGTGGGTAAGGGTGGAGAGTACCTGCGGTACGATTCCGGAAGGAAGTGACATGCTAATATCCTATTATTACTTATGATCCATAACGAGATGGTGGATTACAGACGCCATGATGTCCGTGACCCCGGTCACATCTCTACGGTTATTAGAGCCACTCTTCATTACCTATCAAACCTCGCCACATCATTTAATAAGTAGGAAACCCCCACCCTGACGACTCGTTTACTCTATACCTATAACCAAGATTGCTTCGCTATCGCTCGCAATGACATTATATTAACTGTTCGGACTGCAAACTTAAGTATGAAACGTAAGATAATGTGTCCTCCCAAAAACCTACTCACATCGCCAAATCGACAAAGGCAAACTGCTCGCCATCAAACAAACCCTGGTCACTCAGCTTCAACGCAGGGATCACCAGCAGCGCCATAAACGACAGCGTCATATAGGGCGCTCGCAGCGTTGAGCCCAAAGACCGGGCGGCGCTATCCAGCTGCGAA
>JBFFJV010000120.1:0-7432 GCA_041555695.1 Thiohalomonadaceae bacterium
CCGCTTTGATGTTCGGGGACAATTAATATGATGCAGTCAAGAAGTGTCGAAATCTGGGTGGGCCTGTTTGTGGCCGCCGGTCTCGCCGCCCTGTTTATGCTGGCAATGCAGGTGAGTAACCTCAGCACGCTGGGCAGCGATGAGGGCTACGATGTTACCGCCCGCTTTGAGAATATCGGCGGGCTCAAGGTGCGCTCGCCGGTGACCATGGCCGGGGTGCGCGTGGGGCGCGTCAGTAACATCAGTTTTGACCCGATGAGTTTTGAGGGGGTAGTGACCCTGCACATCAGCAGCCAGTACAACACGCTGCCCGCCGACACCAGCGCCAATATTTTTACCGCCGGTCTGCTCGGCGAGCAGTACGTGGGGCTGGAGCCCGGCGGCGAGGAGGAGGTGTTGCAGCAGGGTAGTGAGATCATGCTGACCCAGAGCGCGCTGGTGCTGGAGCAGCTGATCGGACAGTTTCTCTTTAACAAGGCTTCAGAAGGCGAAGAGTGATGCTGAAGTATAGACATCCATTTGCAGCCCTGTTCTCTGCGCTACTGCTACTGGTGCTCGTGCGTCCGGCCATTGCCGCTCACCCCGCCGAGCAATTGGTGCAAGACACTACAGAAAAGGTGTTGGCCCGACTTAAGGCCGATAGCGAAAGTCTCAAGGCCGATGCCAATTTGATCTACCCGATGGTGGAGGACCTGGTGCTGCCTCACTTCGATTTTCATCGTATGTCGATTTGGGTATTGGGCAAAAACTGGCGCAAGGCAGACCAGGTCCAGCAGCAACAGTTCACCACGGAGTTCCGTACCCTGCTGGTACGTACCTACGCCAAGGCGTTGCTGGAGTATACCGACCAGAGCATGCGTTATCTGCCGTTTCATGCCCAGGAGGGGGCGAAGAAGGTGACAGTAAAGACAGAGATCGAGCAGCGTGGCGGTCCCAGCATTCCGCTGCACTACAGCATGTATCTTAACTCGGCTGCGCAGTGGAAGGTTTACGATATCAAGGTCGATGGGGTGAGCCTGGTTAGTAATTATCGCAGCTCCTTTGCCACGGAGATCCGCAATGGCGGTATTCCCAGGTTGCTCGATAAGCTGGTAGAGATGAACCACAGTAGCAGTGAGATGAAAGGTGAGAGTAGTGAGTAATAGCCAGATCTCGGGCGAAGGAGGGCGCTTTCAGATCAGTGGCGAGCTGAGCTTTAATACCGTCAATGCCTTGTTGGCTGAGAGCAGGAGTACACTCTTTGTCACTAGCGCCACTCAGCTCGATATCGAACTGGGTGGGGTGAGCCGTGCCGACAGTGCCGGTCTCGCACTGCTGATTGAGTGGATGCGTATGGCCCGCGACCACGATAAAAAGCTCTGCTTTCACCACCTACCGGAGCAACTGCTGGCCATTGCCCGCGCCGGTGAGCTGGAGCCGCTGCTTCCCGTAGCCGAGTAGTTACAGCACCAAGGGTGGCAGCAGTGCGCCCCAGACGGTATCATGCGCGATTCCTTTCGAGTCACTGGGTAAATGTCCATGCAGCCTGAAGAGATCAAGCAGTTGATTGAGGCCGGTATTCCCGGCAGTGAAGTGTTAGTCAAGGTGGACGATAGTGGTCACTACTGGCTGACCGTGGTGAGCGAGGTCTTTGCGGGGAAAACACCCTTGAACAAAGAACGTATGGTGCACGCCGCGCTGGGTGATGTTGTCACCTCCGGCGCTGTTCACGCGATACACATCAAACCCTACACTCCGGAGGAGTGGAAGACTGCCGGCAAGCTGCAGGTTTCCTGACAATTGGCTGCGGACCCGCTCATGAGGAGCTCGTTCCAGCATTAGATGCGGACAATATGGATAAACTGATCATAACCGGTGGTGGCCCCCTTAACGGCGAGATTCGTATCTCCGGGGCAAAGAATGCGGCGTTGCCAATTCTCGCGGCAACACTACTGGCTGAGAAGCCGGTGACGATATGCAACATCCCCCACCTGCACGACATTACCACCACCATGGAGCTACTGGGCAACATGGGGGTGGAGCTGGTGGTCGACGAAAATATCAACATTGAGGTACATGCCTCGACCATTCAGTCATTCTCCGCCCCGTATGAACTGGTACGCACCATGCGTGCCTCGATTCTGGTGCTGGGGCCTCTGCTGGCTCGTCACGGTGAGGCCGAGGTGTCCTTACCCGGCGGTTGTGCCATCGGTTCCCGCCCGGTAAATATTCACATCGACGGTATGCGTGCGATGGGTGCCGACATTAAGGTGGAGAATGGCTTTATCAAGGCGACCACCCACGGCAAGCGCCTGCAGGGTGCCGTGATCGACTGTGATGTGGTGACAGTGACCGGTACCGAGAATCTGATGATTGCCGCCACCCTGGCCGAGGGCACCACTATTATTAACAATGCGGCACGGGAGCCAGAGGTGGTGGATGTGGCCAACTTCCTCAATAGCATGGGTGCGAAGATCAGCGGTGCAGGCACCTCAACCCTTATTATCGAAGGGGTAGAGTCTGTAGGTGGTGGCCGCTATAGCGTACTGCCCGATCGCATCGAAACCGGCACCTATCTTATTGCCGCGGCCATTACCGGGGGACGCATTAAGGTGAAGGATACCGATCCCGCACAGCTCGATAATGTATTGGACAAGCTGCGTGAGGCAGGGGCCGATATTGAGTGTGGTGCTGACTGGATCAGTCTGGACATGCATGGCAAGCGGCCGAAGGCAGTGAGCCTGGAAACAGCCCCCTACCCGGATTTCCCTACCGACATGCAGGCGCAGTTTACGGCCTTGAATTGTGTGGCCGAGGGGGAGGGCACCATCATCGAGACGGTGTTTGAAAATCGCTTTATGCATGTGCAGGAGCTGCAGCGTATGGGGGCCGATATTGAGCTTGACGGCAACACCGCTCACACCCGTGGTGTGGAGCGCCTGACTGCCGCTCCAGTGATGGCGACCGACCTGCGTGCCTCGGCCAGTCTGGTACTGGCCGCACTGGTAGCCGATGGCGATACCGTGGTGGATCGCATCTATCACATCGATCGCGGTTATGAGTGTATTGAAGAGAAGTTGCAACAGCTGGGAGCCAAGATTCAACGCGTGCCGGAGAACCACTTCCAGGGCAATGTAATGATGGATGTGATGCCATGAGTAATACCCTCACTATCGCCCTCTCCAAAGGGCGCATCTTCAAAGAGACCCTGCCGTTGCTGGCCCACGCCGGTATCGTCCCCAAAGATGATCCGGAGACCAGCCGCAAGCTGATCCTCGACACCAATGTCGATGATGTAAAGCTGGTGATCATCCGTGCCTCCGACGTTCCCACCTATGTGGAGTACGGCGCCGCCGACATTGGCGTGGCAGGTAAGGATGTGCTGATGGAGCACGGTGGGGAGGGGCTCTACGAGCCGGTGGATCTCAATATCGCCAAGTGCCGCCTGATGACGGCAGGCCCGGTGGGTATGAGCGAGCCGCAGGGGCGCCTCAAGGTCGCTACCAAATTCGTCAACTCCACCCGCCGTTACTATGCGGGTCTGGGCAAACAGGTGGAGATCATCAAGCTCTACGGTTCGATGGAGCTGGCCCCGCTGGTGGGGCTGGCCGACCTGATCGTCGACCTGGTTGATACCGGCAATACCCTTAAGGCCAACGGCCTGGAGCCGCTGGAACACATCGCCGATGTCAGCTCGCGGCTGGTGGTCAACAAGGCCTCAATGAAGATGAAGCATGTTCGTGTTAAGGCCTTTATCGCTCAGATCGCCGAGGCGGTAGAGCAACGTCAGGGCTAACCCCTCTTTTTTATAGAATTTCACGCCGAGCCCCAAACTGAGATCCAAACTGAGATCCAACCTGAGATTAATTACAATGGTAGATATCACCCGACTCGACAGTTCCAATGATGACTTCTGGCCCGCGCTGGAGAAGCTTCTCGCCTGGGAAGGGGTCTCCGATGAACAGGTTAATACCACGGTGCGCGAGATCCTGGCGAAGGTAAAAGCCAATGGTGACGCGGCAGTGCTGGAATACACGAACCGCTTTGACCGCATGAGCGTGGCCTCAATGTCCGAGTTGATTATTCCGCAGGAGCGGCTGGCGCAGGCACTGAGTGCGATCCCCGGCGAGCAGCGTGAGGCGCTGGAGCTGTCTGCTGCGCGGGTGCGCAGCTATCACGAACATCAGAAACAGGACTCCTGGTCCTATACCGAGGCCGATGGCACCCTGCTGGGCCAGCAGGTGACCCCGCTGGAACGCGCCGGTCTCTACGTGCCGGGTGGCAAGGCCGCCTATCCCTCCTCGGTCTTGATGAATGCTATCCCCGCCAAGGTGGCAGGGGTGGCCGAGCTGATCATGGTGGTGCCCACCCCCGATGGTGAGGTGAACGAGCTGGTACTGGCCGCGGCCGCGGTGGCGGGTGTCGACAAGGTCTTCGCCATCGGTGGTGCGCAGGCCGTGGCCGCGCTGGCCTACGGCACCGAGAGTGTGCCCCAGGTAGATAAGATCGTCGGCCCCGGCAATATCTATGTGGCCACCGCCAAGGGGATGGTTTTCGGTACCGTGGGTATCGACATGATTGCCGGTCCCTCCGAGATTCTGGTGATCTGCGATGGTAAGACCGACCCCGACTGGATCGCCATGGACCTCTTCTCCCAGGCCGAGCATGATGAGGATGCACAGTCTATCCTCGTCTGTCCCGATGGCGATTTCCTCGATAAGGTAGCGGCGAGCATAGAAAAACTTCTGCCGACCATGGAGCGCAGTGAAATCATCATCACCTCGCTCAAAGATCGCGGTGCGCTGATAAAGGTAAAGAGCATGGAGGAGGCGGTTGAGGTGGCCAACTTCATCGCTCCCGAGCATCTGGAGCTGTCGGTGGAGGATCCGCTGGCGATGGCGCCACAGGTTAAACACGCCGGTGCTATCTTTATGGGGCGTTATACTGCTGAGGCATTGGGCGACTACTGTGCCGGTCCCAATCATGTGTTGCCCACTTCACGCACCGCGCGCTTCTCCTCTCCGCTGGGGGTCTACGACTTCCAGAAGCGCTCCAGCCTCATTATGTGTTCTGCTGATGGGGCCTCAGAGCTGGGTAAGACCGCCTCCTGTCTTGCCCGTGGTGAGGGGCTAACCGCACACGCCCGCTCTGCTGAGTACCGCATTAAATAGCGCAAATATTGCGATCGCTCTATCGCAGGGGGAAAGACGGTTAAAGGGGGAGCTGAGGGACTGCTCTTTCTGAAAGTTTCGTATTATCCAGATGGATGATGGCCGCCACGGCGCAGGCACTTATTTTCAGGGCTGAAGCTGATGAGCAGGCCGCATATCCGCTGCAGGAGGGAAAAGCGCCATGGCGTGGACTTATCAGTTTACAGCCCGTTTCTCTTGAACCGAGCACGGCGTGCTGCCGGCAAGTGGATGGTACGGACTCTTCTGTCTTGAATACGTGGCAAAAAAGGGGATTAAAGGATATAGTAATGTGCATGATTTGCGCTAACACTTTGAAATAAAATAAGAATATGATGTTGTCTAAGGAAGGTTTATTACATCGCATCTCTGGGGTACGGTGGTTTGAGCTGTCTCAGCGTTCTATTCCGTGGCTGAACAGCCTGTTCGTCCTGCTGCTCGCCTATGCCCTTGCCGGTATCAGCTGGCAGATGTGGCCACAACTGCAAAATGGCAATGACCATGGTTTGCCTGTTGTAGCGCCGACTCCATCCACCTCCAGCCCCCCCCCAGTTTCCGGTCTGGATGCGGTTGCCGCACTACACCTCTTTGGACAGTCCGAAGCCCCTACGGCGGTTCCGGCACAAAGTGTCATTGATGCCCCGGAAACCCGTCTTAGCCTGACTCTCAAGGGGATTGTGGCCGTCTCGGATGGAGGGCATGGGCGTGCCCTGATTGCCGAAGGCTCTGCCGCAGAGAAGGTCTATAAGGTGGGTGACGCCCTGTCCGGCGGTGCGGTGCTGCATGAGGTGCTGGCAGATAAGGTAATACTTAAGCGTGGCAGTCGCTTTGAAACTCTGACACTCCCACGAAAGCGTGCTGAACTCTCCGGGGCACCATCGGCCGCTGGTGCCCGAGCTAACAGCCGTTCGACTCCGACAACCCCGGGCCGCCGTGGGGCGATTAGCCACCAGCTGAGCACCCTGCGCGATAAGATCGCCGCGGACCCACAACAGGCCCTGGATCTGGTGCAGGTACAGCCGGTGATGGAGGGGGGAATGATTAAGGGGTACCGTGTGAACCCCGGTAAGCAGCGACGACTATTCCATGGCACCGGTCTGCGTGCCGGCGATGTCGTGACCCGTGTTAATGGCATCGCCCTGAGTGATCCGGCACAGATGGCGTCACTGTTTGCCCAGTTCAAGTCGGCGGCCAGTTTCAATCTGGAGGTCGAGCGGGGCGGCAGGCCGACTAACCTGACCATAGATTTAGGAAAATGATGAGAAGTAATGTGATGCAGGGATTATCCGTTTTTAAGGCATATGTCTTCACTCTGTCAGGTGTTCGGGGAAGAGCGATAATGAATCTTCTGGGGGGAGTGGTCCTGAGTCTTGCGCTAAGCTGTGGTGCGGCCTGGGCTGAGTCGATGACCCTTAACCTTAAGGATGCCGATATCGATACGGTGATCGCGACGGTCTCGGAAATGACGGGCAAGAATTTTATTGTTGACCCGCGGGTGAAGGGGAAGGTGACCATTGTCTCTTCTCATCCAATGGCCGCGGAGGATATCTATCAGGTTTTCCTTACCGTTCTCGATGTTCATGGCTTTGCTGCCGTGCCGGGAAAGAACGTGATCAAGATCGTCCCGAAGGTGAATGCCAAGCAGGATGCCATCCCCACCGTGACGGGGCGTAGTCGCATTGAGAGTGAACAGTTCGTAACCCGCGTGATTTCCGTAAACAATGTCACTGCAGCACAACTGGTACCGATTCTGCGTCCATTATTACCGCAGGAGGCACACCTGGCCGCCTACGCACCAACCAATGTGCTGATCGCCTCGGCCACCGCGGCAAACATTGAGCGCATTGTCGGGCTGGTGAAGCGCATTGATCTCTCCAGTGAGACCGAGGCGGAGCTGATCCCGTTGCAACACGCCTCGGCCAGTGAGGTGGAGCGCATCCTCAATTCATTGCAACAGGGGGCAGGTGCTAAAGGGGCGGCGGCCCCCGGTGATGAGGTAAAGATTATTGCCGACAGCCGCACCAACAGCGTGATCCTCAGTGGCGATAAGGCCAAACGCCAGCATATGAAAAAGATCATCAAGCAGCTTGATACCGCACTGCAGACTAATGGCAATACCCGGGTGATCTATTTACGCTACGCCAAGGCCAGTGACCTGGCCAATGTACTCAATGGTGTCGGTAAGAGCATCGTTGAGGGTAAGGAGGGAGGAGCCGGTAAGCCCAAGGGGGCTGCGGGGCCGGGAGCTGATTTGAATATTCAGG
>JBFFJV010000121.1:0-7407 GCA_041555695.1 Thiohalomonadaceae bacterium
GCGATGTCGGTCGGCTCGGATTGCGCCCCAAGACCATACTCCATTGGAGTGACCTGTCCGGGGATATAGTAGGCGCTACGTGCATCGATCCATTCGCCAGTACGGTGGTCATTAACCCAAATCTCGGTCTTCGGGTCATCGCGCCACGGTTTATCCTGTAACCAGAGCACGGTACAGCCAATATCATCAAATTTGTAGACCTTGCTGCGTTTGCCCGCAGTGACATGGGCTCGTACCTGTGCTGAATGCTTACGGTCACTGAGTACCATTGAGCAGCGGTCACAGATGTCACGATCCCACTTCACCTCAACGGGCCCTGTATCGGGTTGCTGGGAGCAGGCAGAGAGCGATAAAAAGGTGATGGTGATAAGCCATTGCCATAACGGAAAATTACGCCGCATTCTCATGCTCCTCGTCTAACTGCACCCCCGCCAGGAGACCTGCATAGCGGGATAGCACACCAAGAAAACGCAGACGATCCGGGGCGGCGACCACCCCCTGCCAGCTAATGCCTTCGTCCCGCGTGGTGAACCCCCACTGTGTGATCGCCTTATGGAAGGCCTCTTCGGCACGCACCAGCCTGAGGGTACAACGTAGCTGACTATTCATGGCGACAAGCTCGGCGACACGATCATCAAGTACCACCTGTCCCTGATCCATCTCCACCACACGGTTGACCAGTGAGGCGACCTCATCCAGCCGGTGGCTGGAGATCAACATCACGCCATCCCCCTGCTTTTCAGCAAGCAGGCCAAAGAAGATGTGTCGTGCTTCAGGGTCGAGGTTGGCCGCCGGCTCATCCATGATTAGCAGATCGGTATCGCGTCCCAGTGCGATACTAATCAAAAGTTTTTGCTTCTGACCGCCGGAGAGTTTGACGAAGGGGCGGTGCTTTAAATCATCAGGGTCAAGGCCCAGTCGTTTGGCCACATCAATCATGCGTTGCACGTCGGCACCACAGACACTGGCCGAGAAATTTAGCAGTTGTCCCACCGGCATCTTTAATGGTGGGGGGAGTTGCGGTACAAAGCCGACGTGCGGCAGAACCGTGCTGCGATGCAGGCGCGGGTTGAGGCCGTTTACCTCCACCTTGCCGTCACACAGGTACTCACCCAGCAGACAGCGAATGAGGGTGGTTTTACCGGCACCATTGGAGCCGACCAGCGCCACACGATCTCCGCGGGCAATTTCCAGATCGAGGTTCTTTAAGACCGTGGTACGTCGGAACGTTTTTGTGAGTTTTTCAAATCGAATCATATTTAACGGCTTTATTTTTTCATTAGTGGCCAGAATTATTCACGCTGTGCGTATTGTCACCATAACACTCCCCTAGAGGAGTTTGCTTAAGCCTTTTATTTCAAATTTCAGTGAACCGGTGGGGCAGATATCGATACACATGCCGCAACGGGTGCAGTCGGCCCCGATGGGTACTTCAACATCTTTGGCCTGCCCTTTAATGGTGACATCGAGCACATGAGGGACCAGGCAGGCCTTACGGCAGTCGCCCTCATGGTGACACCCGGTCATATTAAATTTAACCCGTAGCGGGGAGAGAATACCGACTACGCCATAGGTGATACCGATAGGGCAGACGTAGCGACACCAGGCGCGGCGTGAGACGAAGACCTCGAACAGCAGCAGGGCGGCGACCCACAGCAGGGCCAGGCCCGGGCCGTAGATAAGGGCTCGGCTGATAATGCCGGTCGGTGAGATGGTTTCAAATACGGTGTAGCCGGTTAGCAGGGCGAGCAGGGCGAAGACGACGTAAAAGAGGGTACGCACACCGCGGTGGAAGGTGTGGTTTTTGATAATCCGTTTTGCCACTAACCAGAGGTGGATCTTTTCGGCCCACTCAGAGAGCAGGTGGTAGGGGCAGGCCCAGGAGCAGAAGCTGCGTCCCCCGAGCAGGAACCAGAGTACAAAGATGGTGACCGTACCGATCACCAGGTTGAGTACCACATGTTTGTAGGCAAGCATTACCTGCAACGCCGAGTTGAGGTCGGCCATGTGGAAACCGACAAAGCGCGAGGCGGTAAGTGCCCCTTCGAGCAACTGCACATCGAAGTAGTAGGAGACCACGAACAACAGGTTAACCACGATGAGGGTAGTCCAGCGCCGTTTCAGCCACTTGTTGCCATGGCCGGCGTGGGCCTCATGCACCGCTTTGAGCTCCGCCGCGGTTAACTTGCGCTGCTTCTTCTCAAAGTGAATGGTCTGTGCGGCAGGGGTGATCTGGGTATTATCGGAACGTGTTGGTTTACGCCCGAGAAGTTGCATTAAAGACTCAAATAGTATGTTCATATCGGGCTATACCGTTGGGGTCACTTTGTCGATGTCGGTTACGATGACTGTCGGTTCAACCGGACAGATCATTTCGCAAACGCCGCAGCCGACACAGCCGTCTAAAATAACCGGGCGCATACGCTGCACCCCATCACTATTTTCAATCGGTTCGAGCCGAATAGCGTGTTGCGGTGGACACTGGTTGGGATCGTTGGAGGGGGGCTTGCCCGCCTCGCACTGGGCAATGCGGATCTCAATAGGGCATTGGCGAACACAGAGGTCGCAGAGTTCCAGATCATAGGGGTGTTCACGAAGGGCAATGGGATTCCAGCGGTCAATCTCGTCATAACGTAGCTTGCCCTTAAATTCGGCACCGCGAGCGATACCCTTAAACCCCTTTCCCTGGCTGGCAAGGCAGGAGGCGGGTTTGTCGATACGGGCAAATCCCATACGGCTGTCAGCCGGATAATCGAGGTCGTGGGTCAGCGCACCGGTGGGGCAGGCAAGCACGCACTGCAGGCCATCGCAGGAGAAGTCACAGGCCTGTTCCCTGGGGTCGATGGAGGGGGTGCCGATGCCAAAACCGTCGTCAATGTCGGTGAGTTTAATAGCTGCTACCGGACAGACCTGGACACACTGTCCGCATTTGATACAGGAGGCGAGAAACTTCTGCTCATTATCTGGGGTCTTTATCGCGCCTGGAGGGCGCAACCTGAGTGAGATCCCCTGTGCTACCGGGTAGTAGCCGAACATGGCAACCGTCATCACGCCTGCTGCCAGACCGGCGCTGCGTAAAAATTCCCGGCGACTCTCCTGGCGGCGTTTTGCTGAAAGCCTGGGGGCGACTTTCTTAGTCACTTTATTTATCTCTTTACTCATTGTGTCACCTCCGCGGCCAGCAGTGGATGCTCATCACGAAGCACCATGGTGGGTTCGGTGAAAGGGGCCAGGCGCTCCAGAAAATCGATCACCTCAAGAATCGGTGAGCCCTTGAAAAATTGTGCAGAGGGGACATCCATCCAGATGCGATCGGCGTAGGAGTAGAGCTCGTGTGGCGTATCACCCACGCCGTCATGATTGAGGTCAAAACCCTCGTAGTCATCCCAGTAGTTCCCCTCCCATGTATTACGGTTGGCAGAGGCGCCATCACCTACTGAAATGGCGGTGAGATTACTTTTAAAGCGGTTCTCCGTGAAGACATTACCGGTCCAGTCATTGAGGAACCGTACACCGATGTTGTTGTAGGCGATAAGGTTGTTCTTTATCTGGTTAACACTGTCAGGCTGGTAGGGTGAGACATCCAGTGAAATTCCGTGGGCATTATAGAGCAGCTGGTTTCCCTCCATGGTAATGTCGGAGGTCTCCTTCATTCCGATCCCCACACCGGTTGGACCGATGGCGTGAGCGACATAATTGTTGCGCAGTATCACACCGTCACTGTACATAAGAAAGATACCGACAGAGTTGTGGGTATAGTGGTTCTCTTCGATAAGGTTTTCCTGCGAATACATAAAGTGCAATGAGTAGCGACCATAACGGGCGTCATTGCGTGCGATGGTATTATCTTTGGAGTACCAGACGACCATGTCACGTGAGTGGCGAATGGTGTTGTCGGTGATCTGGTTGTTAAAGCTATACCAGAGGCGTACCGCATCACCGCGCATTCCCAGTTCCACATCTTTAGAAGAGATGGTGTTGCGGCGCACGATATTGAATTCTGATTGCTGCAGGTCGATACCAAACAGACAGTCATCAATGGTGTTGTCCTTAACCACATTGAAGTTGCCGCGTACCTGCACACCCGAATCGATATCGTTGTGCGAATTGCCGGAATTGGTCAGATGAAGATTGCGCAGGGTGGCACCGTCCGTCTCCAGATAGATGACAGAACCTTTACCTCCGGCATCAATGGTCACCTTGCCCTCACCGTCGATGATGAGAGGCTTATCAACATATACCGAGCCACTGTAGGTTCCGGGTGGAGGCACCAGCGTGGTGTTTGCCTCGGCGGCATCAACAAGGGGCTGTAGTGAGGGCAAACTACCTGCATGCGCCGGTAGTGCCCTAAATGCCATTAGCAACACCATGGATAGCAGAAGTTGGTATCGGATAAAACCAGCCTTAATGTTCATTTTGTTAATAGGACGCTAGATCTTAGTTGTTTCCATCTGCTTTGAATTGTGCACGGCGCAATAATCCCGCCACCGCAAGGGTCAGAGATAGCAGCATCATCAGACCAAAACCGATATAGGGATAGGAGTGGGTGGTGAACTGTGCCACTTTACCGTCGCCAAATACCGTGGGCATAAAGGGCTTTACACTAAAGGCCCCCATGGCGTTCATGTTGTGGCCGAACCACCACAGCCAGGCCGAGTAGTCGATGAGAAAAAAGAGTGGCAGGGCCATCGGCACCAGTACCAGCAGCCAGAAGAAAATACCGCCGTTCTTACGTGCGGCCCACAGCAGGAACAGCATCGCTCCGATAAGCGCAACAAAGATGATATGGACGGACAGGCGCAGGGTCTCGACCATCGGTATGATCTTGTCCGGCTCATTAAAGTACTTACCGAGATTTTTCCCGTAGTGCCAGGTCATGACCTGATAGGCACTGCCTACCCATTTCTCATCTGCCGCCCTGGCATCGGTATCAAACTCAAATGTTGTGCGAAGGGTGGCGATTAAATTTTCCTTACTACTTTTTTCATGCTCGGCATCGTCGTCCTTATCGTGAGTGTCAGACTCAGCTTCGGACTCCGCCATGGACTGGCGTAACCGTTGCAGTAGGGCGTCGCCAGCTGACAGAACCTCCTCTTCGCCCTTACCCTCGCCGGCCTCAACATCGATGGCATTGACCAGGGCTGTGAGGTACTGTTCGTTCTCCAGCTCAATGCCATTATCGCCATAGATAGTGGCATACATCCAAATCAACAAGCCGCTAAAACCGACGGCCATTACGGTTAGCCGAAGGCGCGGGTTTTTGATGGCAAAACCAATAATCATAATGGCCAGCAGGGTCATCAGGAACTGAGAAAAACCTCTTTCTATCGGACCTCCGGCGGCAATGGGATACATACCAACATAGTGATTAATAGTATCCATCTCATGCACACAGTCGAGCGCCTCATCTTCCTGAACTTCCACCTTATCCATTTTCTCACAACCGTTGAAGACACCGTTCATATGAAAATGGATGCGAACACCATCCGGGAAAGCCTCTTCCGGGTAGTTGGGTGCGGTCAGTGACACCCACCAGATGGGTGAGACATAGATGGCGGCAATTAGCATCACGGCCACAACGCTTAGTGCCGCGACGATAATGGACTGGTTTCTCTGCGATGGATTATTCATGGCGTTCGCGCAACTCTAGGACAGTAATGAAGGGGGATGGAACAGGGCCACTGCTATAGACAGTAACTGTAGCTGACCGATTATAGAGCAGAGGAGGGCATTTGTATGCTCTCCTCCATCTATGCATGTTGCAGAATGGACCTCTAGTCGAAGTCGGGGTTCAGCCAGTCGGCTGATGGAGCCAGGTCTTTCTTGGGTGGCTTCTGGCGTGAGACATAATCGATAACCGCCGCCATGTCCTTGTCACTGAAGTTTTTGATCTGCTCAACCATGTCTGGATTGGCGTTACGGCGCTTACCGTCGCGGATCCACTCGAACTGACGCAGCATGTACTTGTAGTGCTGCCCCTGAATGCGCGGGTAGAACTTATCGGCATTGCCCTCACCATTTTCACCGTGGCACTTTACGCAGTTATCTGCATAAAGTTTCTTGCCAAGTGCCAGGTCGGTGCCAGCACCAAGTCCGGGCTTGGGGTTCATTGGGATGGTTGCGATATAGCCCACGACATCGGCCAGTGCCTGGGCGTCCCCAATCGATTCGGGCAGGGCGAAGGGGTACATGGTGGGGTTGTCGCGGTTGCGGGCACGGATATCGGCCAACTGTTTAATCAAGACCTTTGTGTGCTGGCCTGCCAGCATGGGGAAGGTACCGTCTTCGGTACCCCAGCCTTCGGTCAGGTGGCAGGCGGCGCAGACTTCATAGACCTCCAGACCATTTTCAAGGTTTGGGGTCAGGTGCAGGGCCTCATCCTGCTCACCGCCGCCCTCATTCCAGCCCGCAGCAACTGTGGCGCCACTTGCGGCCATACCAATGGTAATTACAAGTGTACGGATCAATTTTGTTGAAAGCTTCATTTTGTACAGGTACCTCGTATCAGTCGAACCACAGAGCATCCATTATGGAGCTCTGTGAAACAGGTGCAGCCACGACGACTGCTCGTGAGATTTACTCTACCCCAGGCAAGTATTAGCAGTAATTGATACAGGTCAATTACGGTAACCTTGCACCACGCTGTTAGGGCTGCAGTGTTGAGAGGTATTTGGCAATAGCGGCCATTTCCTCTTCATTCACCATGTGCATAATCCCCTTCATGGCAACAGTCATACCGTTGTTGCGGGCGCCACTCTTGATGTCCTTCAGCTGTTGTAACAGGTAGGCCTCATTCTGGCCTGCCAGCTTGGGATACATCGGCATGATAGTCGTTTTGCCATCTTTTCCGTGACAGGCTGTACAGCCACCCTTCTTGGGGTTTTTAAACAGCGCCTCACCATCGAGAGCGAGGGCTGTGCCGGTTGTGCCAAATAACATCAGGCTGGCGGTAACCGCAGCCGCTTTTAGATTAAAAATGCGCATAAACTTGATCTCCTTTCCACTGGGTGGAAAAAAAAGGGGAAGGGCATCGTACAAGATGCTCCTCCCCCAGACTATACAACTAAAGAGTTACATGGGTACTACTTAATCTTCTTGGCACCGTTCTGTTCCAGGAAGGTCTTGGCACGTAGTCCAAGGTCAGCAGTCTTCACCTGATACTGCCACCACTGGTTAGCCCAGAGCATCGCGTTCTGCCAGTCTTTCTTGGCTGCAGCAGCCTCTGACTTCTCTTTTGCACCTTTGGCAAAGCCTAACTGGTCAGTCGCATCTTCAACCAGTGCAACAACTGTCGGGAAGTCCTGATAGTTGTGGCTGGTGATGAAGCCGACTACCTGGTCGATAACAGCCTGGGTATCAACGTTGGTCTTGACCTGCTTCTTGTAGTCCGCCTCGGTGTAGCTCACA
>JBFFJV010000122.1:0-7391 GCA_041555695.1 Thiohalomonadaceae bacterium
GCCAGCACCAGGTGCCCGGTCTCTGCCGTCTCGATGGCGATCTGGGTGGTCTCCAGATCGCGCATCTCGCCCACCAGCACGATGTCCGGATCCTGGCGCAGTGCGGTGCGCAGCACACTGGCGAAGGTGAGGTTGATCTTGGTATTGACCTGTACCTGATTGACGCGCGGCAGGCGGTATTCCACCGGGTCTTCAACGGTAATGATCTTTTTCTCCGGGGCATTCAGCTCATTCAGGGCACCGTAGAGGGTGGTGGTTTTACCGCTACCGGTGGGGCCGGTAACCAGCACCATGCCGTGCGGTTTGTGGATATTGCGGCGAAAGCGCTGCAATAACCTCTCGGGCATGCCAATGGCGGTGAGATTGAGGTTGCTGCCACTCTGATCCAGCAGGCGCATTACCACCGACTCGCCGTGCTGAATCGGCATGGTGGAGACTCGCACATCGATCGGCTTGTCTTTAATACGAATATTAAAGCGCCCGTCCTGCGGCAGGCGGCGCTCGGAGATATCGAGGCCACCCATCAGTTTGAGGCGCGAGACCAGTGCCCCGGCAATACGCTTCTCCTTCATCTCCTGCTCATTCAGTACCCCATCGACACGCTGGCGGATACGTAGCACCTGTTCGTCCGGCTCGATGTGAATATCAGAGGCACCCACCTGCATCGCGTCCTCAAAGATCGATTGCAGCAGTTTGACGACCGGTGCCTCACTGACATCGCTTGCCTGTAACAGCTCGTCAATGTCGAAATCGGTCTCGGACAGCTCCTCGTTAAGTTCCTCAGCCAGTGAGGAGATCTCATCGGTTTTGCGGTAGACGCTGTCGATGGTGCGTAGCAGTTCTGCCTCACGCACTACGGCCTGACGGATCGGCCTCTTCAGTATCTTGGTCAGGTCATCGAAGGCAAAGATATCAGTGGGGTCGGCCATGCCGATGAGAATGCTTTCCTGGCTGTCATCCAGGGCAATGGCACGATAGCGTCGCGCCGTGGTCTCCGGCACCATGCGCACGGTTTCGGGTTTGTATTTATAGTGTTTGAGGTCGATGTAGGGGATTTGCAGCTGGCGGGAGAGGAATTCCAGCAGCTGGTCTTCAGTAATAAAGCCCAGCTCGATCAGGGCGCGCCCCAGCTTATGACCACTTTTTTTCTGATCTGCCAGCGCATCCATTAACTGGCTTTCAGAGATGATCTTGTGTTCGACCAGCAGGTCACCGATACGAATTTTTTTCCTTGGAAGCATTTTTCCCCCGATAGGACACGCGTGTTGTGCGTAGGAGCGGCGCCCTCGCCGCGAACAAACCTGTAATGCTTTTCGGCCCGAGGGCAGACCTGCTACAGGGAAAATTTATGATACTTCCCCGGCATTTACAAAAAAAGCTTAGCTACCGCAACCACAGCTGGGTGAGATATTGCTGTTTAGACTCAGTGTGCCGACCAGTTGTGACACCTCGGTCATATCGTGACGCTTGAGGTAATCGGCAATGCCCTGATTGATCTTGGGGCAGACCAGCGGGTCGTAGAACAGCGAGGTACCGATGCCGACGGCGCTGGCACCGGCGATGATGAACTCGATGGCATCCTCGGCACTGGTGATGCCGCCCTGACCAATGATCGGAATGCCATGGTCGCGGCATACCTGATAGACCTGATGGGTCTTGAGTAGTGCCACCGGTTTGATCGCCGGGCCGGAAAGGCCGCCCTGGTTATTGCCGAGGATGGTGGAGCGGCTCTCGATATCGATGGCCATGCCCATCAGGGTGTTGATCACCGCAAAGGCATCGCTACCGGCCTCGATGCAGCGTTTGGCATTAGCGGCGATATCGGTCTGGTTGGGCGAGAGTTTGGTGATGATCGGCTTTTTGGTGACGGCACGTACCGCCTCTACTACGCGTGCTGACATCTCCGGGTCGTTACCGAAGGCCATGCCCCCCGCCTTCACATTGGGGCAGGAGATGTTGATCTCGATGGCATCGATGGGTGAGTCATCAAACAGTTTGGCTACCTCGGCGTAGTCCTCGACGGTGGAACCGGAGATGTTGGCGATGAAACGGGTCTCCTCGAAATCGAGTTGCGGCAGAATATCATTGACCACATAGGGGGCGCCCGGGTTTTGCAGGCCGATCGCATTGAGCATACCCATCGGGGTCTCGTAGATACGGTGTGGCTGGTTGCCAAGGCGTGGTTCCAGAGTGGTGCCCTTGAGACAGACGGCCCCAACGTCGCGGTTGGAAAAGCCCTTCACCCGGGTATACTCTTCGCCGAAACCGACGCAACCTGAAAGCAGTACCAATGGGGTATCGAACTGCATGCCACAAAATTCACTAGCCAGCATGGCCTTGTCTGCCTTGTTCATCGCTTCACCTGACGTTGCAATGGTAAAAGGGGAATTCTACATGATTAAGCACCGCTCTTCCTCAGTCCGTAGTAACGGGAAAGGGTAATAGCGTATGTTGCATGTGGTGCTCTATCAGCCTGAGATCCCCCCCAACACCGGGAATATTATTCGCCTTTGCGCCAATACCGGTTTTCGGCTCCATCTTATCGAGCCACTGGGTTTTGAGCTGGATGACAAACGGCTGCGCCGTGCAGGCCTCGATTATCATGAATTTGCCGATCTGCAGGTTTATAAGTCGTTAGATGAGTTTGTTGCACAGCAGCAACCGCGGCAGATCTATGCCTGTACGACGCGCGGCCAGCGTCACTACAGTGAGGCGAGATATCAGGCAGGGGATGCGCTGTTATTTGGTCCGGAGACAAGGGGGCTGCCACAGGAGTTGCTCGATAGCATGTCACCGGAGCAGCTATTGAGACTGCCGATGCAAGCCGAGAGCCGTAGCCTTAACCTCTCTAATGCCGCCGCGGTCTTTGTCTATGAAGCGTGGCGGCAGCTGGAGTTTGAGGGGAGTAGGTAGTCTTTAGTCCAAAGCCGGAGAGTGTATGCTTATTGACTAACGACTTTACCCATTTTCCGCTTTCTGGTCTCGCCCCAACAGGGCCTCTACGGCCTGCTGTGGTGCCAGCCCTTCATGGAGCACGCGGTACACCTGCTCGCAGATGGGCATTTCTACCCCCTTCTCGGCTGCCAGCTGGTAGACCTCCGGGGCACTCTTTACACCCTCCACCGCCTGACCGATGGCGGTGATGGCATTGTCGAGACTCTCACCACGCCCCAGAGCCAGGCCGACACGGCGGTTGCGTGATTGATCATCGGTACAGGTGAGCACCAGATCACCAAGTCCGGCCAGCCCCATAAAGGTTTCTGCCTGCCCCCCCATGCCGACACCAAGACGCATCATCTCCGCCAGGCCGCGGGTGATTAAAGCGGCACGGGTGTTGGCGCCAAAGCCAAGGCCATCGGCAATCCCGGCGGCAATCGCCAGAACATTTTTGCAGGCACCACCGATCTCGACGCCGACCACATCGCTGCTGGTATAGGCGCGAAAGGCCTCGCCGTGAAGACAGTTTGAGTAGAGTTCTGTGGCGGTGTGGTCTGTTGCGGCGACGGTAACGGCAGTGGGCAGGCCGTTGGCCACTTCGGCGGCGAAGGTGGGGCCGGAGATCACGGCGCAGGCGTGTTTTTCACCCAGTTCCTCGGCGATGACCTGATGAAGCAGTTTGCGACTGCCCGGCTCCAGCCCCTTGGTGGCCCAACCCAGCTGGCAGCCGGGTTTAAGCTGTGGGGCGATGGTTTTGAGGGTAGCGCGAAAGGCATGGCTGGGAACGGCGAGCAGTACGTGATCACATAGCTCCAGCGTTGCAGAGAGATCTGCGGCCGGTGTCAGGAGCTCAGGAAAGGGGCTTTCAGGCAGGTAGCGGTTGTTGCAGCGCTCCACCGCCATCTGTGCCATCGCCTCGCCGTCACGTCCCCACAACAGGGTGGTGGTACCGTTGCGGGCCAGCTGGATCGCCAGCGCCGTGCCCCAGGAGCCGGCACCTAGAACGGCAATACGGGAGTCGCAGGAGTGTCCCATTATTCCGCCTTAGTGGACCGGCTGCTCCTCAGCGCCCTCTTGTGCCGCCTGCTGTTGCAGGTGCTGGGCATAGAGGGCATCGAAATTGATAGGGGCGAGTAGCATTTGCGGGAAGCTGCCCTTGTTGACCAGATCGGCAATCACCTCACGGGCGAAGGGGAACAGCATGTTGGGGCAGTAGCTGTTGAGCATGCCACCCATCTCCTGCTCATTGAAACCAGCAAGTACAAATATCCCGGCCTGCTTTACCTCGGCCAGATAGGCGGTTTTATCGCCGATTTTGGCCGTTACGGTAACGCTCAGGACGACTTCAAACAGACCCTCCTGTAGCTGACCACTGGCGGAATTGATATCGACGTTGACAGCGGGCTCCCACTTTTCAGTGAAGATGGCAGGGGAGTTGGGGGTCTCAAAGGAGATGTCCTTGGTGTAGATGCGCTGCAAAACAAATTGCGGGCCGTTCTGCTCGGGCTTGGTATTCTCAGTCATGATGATTCCTGTTGTTTAGGTGGCCGCGGTTAAGGCGGTATCCGGTTTTATAAGTGTTGTTTTGTCCATGCAATAAGGTTTTGCAAATCGAGAGCCCCGGCAATGCGGTCTACCTCGCGTCCGCCCTTGAACAGGGCCAGCGTGGGGATGCTGTGGATGTTGTATTGTGCTGCCAGCCCCTGTTCGGCCTCGGTATTGACCTTGGCCAGCCGGACCTGTGGCTGCAGCTGTGCCGCCGCCTGAACGAAGACTGGTGCCATCATTTTGCAGGGACCGCACCAGGGTGCCCAGAAGTCGACCAGTACCGGGAGATCGCTGCGCTGTATATGCTTGCTGAAGTTGGCCTGGCTCAGTTCCACCGGCTGACCGTTGAACAATGCTGTTTTGCACCTGCCGCAACGCCCGCCCTCCCCCAGTTTTTCGGCGGGCAGGCGATTAACGCCGTTACAGTGGGGGCAGACGATGTGCAGCGGATTACTCATGTCAGGCTGGTGGTGGGATCAGGCGATGCCCAGTTTTTCGTCAAGCTCACCGAGTACATTCAGCTCGGCCATGTCATCAAAGCCACCGACGTGGAAGTCGTCGATGAAGATCTGCGGAACCGAGGAGCCGCCGTTGGCGCGGGCGATCATCTCATCGCGCTTCTCTGGCTCGGCATCGATACGGATATCGGTGTATTTGACCTGTTTCTTGTCGAGTAGCATGCGGGCACGCACGCAATAGGGGCAGTGTTCGGTGGTATAGAGGACTACATTTGGCATAGCGTTAGAACCTGAATTTGTGGGTGCCTCAAACCAACCAGATGGTGGTGTTAGGCACCTTTACGTTTTTTTCCCTTGGCCTGCTTTTTCTTTTTCTGTAAGGGCAGACCGGCGTTTTGCCAGGCCAGGACCCCGCCCTTGAGATTATAGACAGTCTCAAATCCCTCTTTACGGAGTCTGGCACAGGCCGTGGCCGAGCGATGACCGCTGCGGCAGCTTACTATAATCGACTTTTCACGAAGATTTGCAAGTTCGTCCAGGCGATCCCCCAGTTTTCCCAGCGGAATATGCACGGAGTCAAGGATCAGCCCCTCGGCAACCTCCTTGTCTTCACGTACATCCAGCATGACCGCATCGTCGTGGTTGATGAGGCGTACCGCATCCACCGGTTCCACCTGAGTGTAACCGCGCAGCCGGCTGCTGAGGGTTGAGCCCATCAGCATGGCGAGAATAATTGCCAGGGCCGCAAAGAGATCCCAGTGATTAATGGCGAATTCTAGATATTGTGACATGTGATGCCTGCGTGCTTGAGTAGGAGGGGTCGCTGCCGGGCAGCGACCGGTGGAGCTTAGTCCATGGTGCAGAAGACGTTGCGCATCATACTAATGAGCTGCAAGGTGCGGTTATCCACGACCTTGTAGAAGACACGATTAGCATCTTTACGTGAGGAGAGGATCCCCTTGTCACGCAGGATCGCCAGGTGCTGTGAGATATTGCTTTGCGAGGTGCCGACACGCTCGACGATGTCCTGCACGCTGACCTCCTGGTCTCCCAGGGTGCAGAGGATCTTCAGGCGCAGTGGGTGCGACATAGCCTTCAGAGAGCGGGAGGCGCGTTCGATGTCCTCGTCGCGGGTGATCAAATCGATAGCGTCAAGTTCTACCATGGTGTAATCCATAATCCTGTGGTCAAAAGTGACAGCGCTAGTGCCTTGCGACAAGCCGAGATTCGGCTGATGCTGCCAATATCAGCAAAACATTATACAATAAACTCACGTTTGAAAAGAGCTTATTCTAATAAGGTAAAGTTGGAATAAGGTAATTTACCTCATAAGACCGCTGTCCATGGCATTGCTGGCATGGACAAACTAGACTGCTGCTAGTTAAAGTCGTAACGAAATTGGATTGGTTTACACACTATGCCCTCTGTTGAGCGTCACCTCCCCCTTGTTTTAACGATTCTGGATGGTTGGGGGTACTCCGAGAAGACGGATTACAATGCTATTCACAGTGCCAGTACCCCGGTGTGGGATAAGCTGTGGAGTGAGCGTCCACATACCTTTGTTCGCTGCTCTGGAGCCGAAGTAGGGCTGCCTGGTGGGCAGATGGGTAACTCTGAGGTGGGTCATCTGAATCTGGGTGCAGGGCGGGTGGTCTACCAGGAGTTCACCCGCGTCAGCCGCTCTATTAAGACCGGCTCTTTCTTTTCCAATGCCACCCTGACCGAGGCGGTAGATAAGGCTAAACAGACAGGCAAGGCGGTACATATTCTTGGCCTGCTCTCCCCCGGTGGGGTGCATAGCCACGAGGAGCACATCCACGCCATGGCCAAACTGGCGGTGGAGCGTGGGGTAGATAAGGTCTATCTGCACGCCTTCCTCGATGGGCGTGATACCCCTCCGAAGAGTGCAGAGGCATCCATTAAGGCGATGCAGGCGGTATTCGATGAGCTGGGTAAGGGGCGTATTGCCTCAATGATCGGCCGCTATTATGCGATGGATCGGGACCATCGCTGGCCACGGGTGCAGGCGGCCTACGACCTGATCACCGGTTGCCGTACCGAGTTCGTCGCCGCCGATGCGATGAGCGGTCTGGAGATGGCCTACGAGCGTGGTGAGAATGATGAGTTTGTGCAGGCCACCTCAATTCAGCCCGAGGGTACCGAGAAGGCCTGCCTGCAGGATGGCGATGTGGTGGTGTTCATGAACTACCGCTCGGACCGTGCCCGTCAGATCACCCGCCCCTTCGTTGAGCTGGATTTCGATGCCTTCGAGCGTGCCAACAAGCCTGAACTGGGAATGTTCGTCAGCCTTACTGAGTACAGTGCGGACTATACTGTTCCGGTTGCCTTTCCACCCGAGCGGCTGGTCAATGTGTTTGGTGAGTACATCTCTAAAATGGGGATGCGTCAGCTGCGTATCGCCGAGACCGAGAAGTATGCCCACGTCAC
>JBFFJV010000123.1:0-7389 GCA_041555695.1 Thiohalomonadaceae bacterium
GAGAAGACGGTGGAACATCGCCTGAAGGACCCGACCTTTATCACCGCCTATCCTACCGAGGTCTCACCGCTGGCGCGTCGTAATGATGATGATCACTTTGTCACCGATCGTTTCGAGTTTTTCGTTGGTGGTCGTGAGCTGGCCAATGGCTTCTCTGAGCTTAATGATGCCGAGGATCAGGCCGAGCGTTTCCGCAAGCAGGTGGAGGAAAAGGATGCGGGGGACGAGGAGGCGATGCACTTCGATGCCGACTATATTGTCGCCCTGGAGCACGGCCTGCCACCAACCGCAGGCGAGGGGATTGGTATCGATCGCCTGGTAATGCTCTTCACCGATGCACCATCCATTCGTGATGTACTGCTGTTCCCGCATATGCGCCCGCAGGTTTAACGGATTTTATAGTGGGGTTTATTTAATGATTTTGCGAAGGCTCTTTAGCATACTGTTACTGGCTGGATTTATTTCCGGTATCACGGCCTGTAACAACACACCTTATACCAACGTTGATAACGATGAGTTACAGGGGTTGATGGAGCAGGGGATCCCGCTTTACGATATTCGTCGTCCCGATGAGTGGCGCTCGACTGGTGTCATCAAGGGTAGTAAGCGCCTGACCTTTATCGATGGACGGGGACAACTCTCACCTACGTTTCTCTCCTCGTTTACCAGCAAGGTCGGTAAGGATGAACCTGTGATCCTCATCTGTCGTACCGGCAATCGTACCGATGCCCTGGCTCGCCACCTGGTGGACAAGCTGGGATATACCCGGGTTTATAACGTGCGTAACGGGATCACCCGGTGGATTAGTGATAAACGCCCTGTGACGCGTATTTAAGCTTTTTTCCTGCCTACCGCTCTCTGTTAAAACAGCCCGCGTTTGCGGGCTGTTTTGTTTCCGGCAGTCTGTTCTCTATCACCGGCAATCTCATTACAAGGCACTATACTTGTCGGAGTGACAGGGAAAATAATCAAATAGTCTATGGATGACTAACCGACGTGCATGGTGGGGAGTTTGACCATCATCGAGCGTTAACTAAGGATTGAATGATGTTTCAGAGTTATGTAGAAAAGTGTACAGAAAAGGTATTGCAAACCATCGATAAGGCCGTCGCGCAGATGACGGCGCTACGACAAAACACCCTTACCCCCGATCTATTACTGCTGGCGCTGCTTGGTCAGCCCGATTCTGAGGCTAGAAAGATCATCGAAGGTCTGGTCAGTGACTCACGCTCGGTGATTGAACAGATGACAACCCAGATACTGCAGCGGTATCAGCATGCCGTCCCGGTACATGCCACACAGATCGTGGCCTCCAAAGAGGTGGATAATCTGTTTCGTATTGCCGAGCAGGTCGCCGATGCGTATGGGGATGATTATATCGGCACCGGACCGCTGTTTATTGCGATGTTCGATGGGCAGGTTGGATTTGTTGCCGAGGTGTTGCGTAATACCGGTATTAATAAGGAGCAGGCGGAGCAGGCACTACGTGATCTGCGTGGTGGGCATGCACTGAAGTCACAGGATGCAGAGAGCCGTCAGGACCCGTTAAAGCTCTATACCAGGGATTTGACTGCGATGGCACGTAAGGGGGAGCTTGACCCGGTGATCGGGCGTGAGGATGAGATCGGACAGGTGATTCAGACCCTCTCGCGACGTAAGAAAAATAACCCGGTGTTAATCGGTGAGGCGGGGGTCGGCAAGACGGTGATCGTTGAGGGGCTGGCACAACGGATTGCCGATGCCGACATTCCCGATACCCTGCTGAACAAACGCCTGATCTCGCTGGATATGGGGGAGATCATCGCCGGTGCCAAGATGCGAGGAGAGTTTGAGGAACGACTTAAATCGGTACGTGATGCGGTGATCGAATCCAAAGGCGAGGTGATCCTGTTCATTGATGAGTTGCACACCGTGGTGGGTGCTGGAGCCGGGGCCGGGGGGATTGATGCCCCGAGTTTGTTGAAGACCGCGTTGGCCCAGGGAACGCTGCAGGTGATCGGTGCCGACACCCTGGATGAGTATCACCGTTTTGTTGAACAGGACAAGGCGTTGGAGAGACGCTTTCACCCGATACTGGTGAGAGAGCCGGGTGTCGAGCAGACGATAGCGATCCTCAAGGGGATCATTCCACGCTATGAGAAACATCACCAGATCCATTATACCCCTGAGTCACTGGAGGCGGCGGCCAAGTTCTCAGAACGCTATCTGACGGATCGTAAGTTACCGGACAAAGCCGTGGACCTGGTGGACGAGGCCGGCTCCCGCAAACACCTGCGACTGATCGCCATTCCGCACAACGTTAAGAAGCTGGAGCAACAGCGTCTGACGCTGGAGCATGAGAAGAGCGAACACTTTGAGGCACAGGAATTCGAAGAGGTGGCACGCCTGCAGATGGAACTGCTTGAGCTGGAGGAGAAGCTTAAGGGGGCGCGAGAAAAGTGGGAGAGTGAACGCGGGGCGGTCGAGGATGCGGTGAGCGAGGAGGATATTGCCGAGGTTGTTGCCAACTGGACCGGTATCCCGGTGGCACGCATGGTGGAGTCCGAGTCAGACAAGCTCTCGCGTATGGAGGATAAACTGCACCAGCGCATCATCGGCCAGGAGGATGCGGTACGTGCCGTGGCCAATGCGATTCGGCGCAACCGCGCGGGTATTACTACCTCGAAACGCCCGATAGGTTCATTCCTGTTTCTCGGTCCGACCGGGGTAGGTAAAACGGAACTGGCGCGTGCTCTTGCCGCCTTCCTGCTGGATGATGAGACACGGATCATCCGTCTCGATATGTCCGAGTACATGGAGCGCCATGAGGTATCGAAGATGATCGGGGCTCCCCCCGGCTATATCGGTTACGGCGAGGGAGGACAACTGACCGAACAGGTGCGACGTAACCCCTACTCAGTCGTATTGCTGGATGAGATCGAAAAGGCTCACCCCGATGTGTTTAATATGCTGCTGCAGATCCTCGAAGATGGCCGGCTGACCGATGCCCAGGGGGTAACGGTATCATTCCGCAACACGATTCTTATCGGTACCTCGAACCTGGGCACGGAAACCCTGTCACCGGAGAATCGTCCCATTGGTTTTGTGCAGTCGGCAATGCCTGATTATTCGGAGGCGCGGCAACTGGTGCTGCGTGAGGTGAAGAAGTTCTTTAAGCCGGAGTTTCTGAATCGTCTGGATGACACCATTGTTTTTCACTACCTGGAAAAAGAGCATGTCGCTTCTATTGCAGAGATGTTTGTTGCCGAATTGATTGAGCGACTTAAGGCAAAAGAGATCACCTTGGAGGTAGATGATGAGGTGGTGCGTAAACTGGCAAAGGATGGTTTTGACCCGGTGTACGGGGCACGTCCGTTACGTCGGGAGGTGGAGCGGCAGGTTGAAAACCCGCTGGCGATGAAGATTGTCAGAGGAGAGATCAATTCACATGACCGTGTTCAGGTACGGCTTGAGGGCGGGGAGGTGTCGTTCAGGATTATGTGAGCATGGGCCAACGCCATGCCGGTGTTCTTTCGCGGGAGTAGAGCTGGCGATCCTCATAGAGGATCGCCATGCGCTTAAACGGAGAGCAGGCGTTGCGCCTCTTTGATGTCGTCTGCGGTCTCTTCCATCTCAACCACGTTAACATCGTGACTGAGCCCGAGCTTGGCGAAGGCGGGGATGTTGCTCCAGTCTTCGTTAGCCAGGGGGTGGCTGCCGCCCATATAGCTCTGCAGGTTGGCGACAGTAACCACATCTACATAGTCGACCTGCTCTGAATTACGGCTCAGGTCTTCATGCTCGGCGGCCACCTTGACCAGCTCTGCCGGGAAGTTCCAGGCCTGCAGGATCGCCTTGCCGATTTTCGGATGCAGTTTGCGGATGATGAGATCGAGTGTCTTTTCATCCTCCAGTAGCTCCGGAAAGTCTTCGGCCTTGGTGAGGATGGGCAGGGCGCCGATATCATGAACCAGTCCGGCCAGCATTGCCTGCTCGGGAGAGAGCTTGGTAAAGGCGCTGGCCAGGGCATGGCTGATCGCAGCTACGGTGGTGCTGTGTTCCCAGATTTCGCGCAGTTTGCGGTCGGTGACATCGGAGGTGGCCTGGAACATCTGCTCCATCACCATGGAGACCACCATGTCGCGGATCAGCTTCATGCCAAGGCGGTTCACGGCCATGTCCAGGTTATCAATCTCCTTGCTGGCACGCATTAGAGGGCTGTTGGCAACCTGAATGATGCGGGCACTGAGAGCGGCATCGGTGGCGATAACCTTGGCGATATCTGCAACCGAGGCATCCTCGTCATCCACCGCATCGCGTACTCGTAGCGCGACCTCAGGCAGGGTGGGCAGTACCAGCTGGTTTTTTTCCAGATCGGTGAGGAGCTCCTGCAGAAACTGCTTAGCAATATCAGATGCCATGTTTTTTCCTTTACTCCACTGTCTTTTCGACTAGTTATCGTTCTGTTCGTAGGCGTAGGGTAACTCAAGCAGAGTGAGTTGCGGGCCGTTCTCGTTATTCAGGAACAGTGTCTGCGCCTCGGCGCTGCTGATCTCGGCTACCACCAGTAGTTCACTGCCACCGTCCGGGGAGGGCGCTGAGCGAACTACCTTGCCTGCACCCTGTGCACTGGCTGACTCCGGTGAGAACAGAGCGGTGCCGGCAACCACAGGCTCTGCTGAGTCAACATGTGCACGGTACATGCGACGTTTGAGTTTACCAAGATATTGCATGCGCGCCACCACCTCCTGCCCCGGATAGCACCCTTTCTTAAAGTTGACGCCATTAATCAGTTGCAGGTTGACCATCTGTGCCACAAAGGCCTCGACGGTGTCGCTGTTGATATTGGGTATACCCGCATGAATTTCAAGTAAATCCCACGCTGCAGCACCGGTTATCTGGCTTTGCGCTGACAGCGCTTGCCACAGGGCAATCAGTCTCTCTGTCTCCGCAATACAGATAAAGCAGGGGATGTCGCCGGGACGCCGCAACACAGTGACCCCATCAATGGTAAGGGTGTGATCGGGCTCAGCGGGGCAGTTGCCTAAGGCCTTGCTAAGCAGGGCGTCGGCCTGCGGGCCACTGAGACCGAAGCTGGAAATCTCATTCCCCACGTTCTCCAGTTTCACATCCGAGCGCATGACGAACATGGTCAGGCGTTTCTGCACTGCCTCCACTAGCTCTTGCGGCAGTTGCAGGTAGTAGTCGTCATCGCGCATAAAGAGGGTGAACAGGGCGAGTATGCGCCCCTTGGGGGTGTTGTAACTGTTCAGCTGGTGGTGCCCGGCATCGACCAGACGCACATCGTTGCTGGTCTGCCCCTGCAGAAAGTCCGCACTGTCACTGCCGCTGGCGCGCAACAGGGAAAGATGGGGTAAAGGTACCATGATGTTGTTGCTAGCGATGCCCTGTAATCCGGTTTCGGCGTTGCCAAAATCGACCACACGGCCCTCACTGATAGTCGCTCCCTGCTGCTGCAGGAAGGCCAGCCATTTATTTTGATCGTTACCCATGAGTCTTTTCCCACTGAAATACTGCGCTAATCATAGCGAAATATGCAAGCTATGACTAAGTTTATGTATAAATTAGGATGATAACGGACTAATTCAATTGCTAGAGAAGAATCAACGACCTCGATTTCTCAACCTGTGGCAGATCAAACTGCCGCTCACCGGCATGGTTTCCATCCTCCATCGAATTAGTGGCGTTTTTCTGCTGCTGCTGTTTCCCTTTCTGCTCTATCTGCTGCAGCTCTCTTTGAGCAGTGTCGATGGATTTTCCCTGGCTGCCGCCATTGTGGCTAGCTGGCCTGCACGACTCATTGGCTGGTTGTTGTTGTGGCTGTTTGCTCATCACCTGTTTGCCGGGCTTCGGATATTACTCATCGATCTGGAGCGGGGCAGCGAGCTGATCGCGGCACGTCGATCGGCACGCCTGGTCATGGTTGCCGCGTTGTTAGTTGTGGTGGTGGGAGTAATCGTATGAGTCATCACCACCTCTCCGGCCTGGCCGCCTGGTTGGTGCAACGCCTTAGCGCGGTCTATATGGGATTGTTCATCCTTGCTATGGGCGCCTTTCTGCTGACCACTCCCAATCTCGATTATGCCCGCTGGCATGCCCTGTTCTCTCAGCCACTACTCGGGATCACCACGACGATGTTCTTTCTTGCGCTGCTGCTGCATGGCTGGGTGGGAATGCGCAATGTGATCCTCGACTATTCCGGACAGTCACCTTCAATGCGGTTGTTGCTGTTGTCGCTACTGGGTGGATGGTTGATTGCGCTGGGCATATGGGTGACACGAATCATGGTGATGGTAATGGCTTAATGGTGATGAACTGATGGGTATAGTCAGGCGTAAATTCGATTCTCTGGTGATCGGCGCAGGCGGCGGTGGGCTGCGTGCCGCGCTGCAGTTGGCCCAGGCCGATGCCACGGTGGCGGTGGTCTCCAAGGTCTTTCCCATCCGCTCCCACACGGTGGCAGCGCAGGGGGGGATTAATGCGGCGCTGGCCAATGTCTCACCCGACAACTGGCACTGGCATATGTACGACACCATCAAGGGGAGTGACTACCTGGGCGATCAGGACGCCATCGAGTACATGTGCCGTGCCGCCGCCCATCTGGTGGTGGAGCTGGAGCATGGCGGGGTGCCATTCTCACGGCTGGATAATGGTCGCATCTACCAGCGCCCCTTCGGTGGGCAGTCGCAGAACTTCGGCGGCGAGCAGGCGGCGCGCACCTGTGCTGCGGCGGACAGAACCGGTCACGCCATCCTCCACACCCTCTATCAGCAGAATATTCGCGCGCGTACCCACTTCTTCGATGAGTACTTTGCGATTGACCTCATCAAGGATGAGCAGGGCTTCATCCTCGGTGCGCTGGCTTTAGACATTGAAAGCGGAGAACCATTGTTGATTGAGGCGAAGACTACGTTGATTGCCACCGGCGGGGCGGGGCAGTTGTTTCGCACCAACACCAACGCCCACATCAACACCGGTGATGGGCTGGCGATGGCGTTGCGCGCCGGGATCCCGCTACAGGATATGGAGTTCTTCCAGTTCCACCCCACCGGTATTGCCGGCAAGGGGATGCTGCTCTCCGAGGGCGCGCGCGGTGAGGGGGGCTATCTCATCAACGGTAAGGGGGAGCGCTTTATGGAGTGCTATGCCCCCCATGCCAAAGATCTGGCCTCGCGTGATGTGGTGAGCCGCGCCATTTATGTGGAGGTAAAGGATGGGCGCGGCTGCGGCCCCAATAAAGACCACGTGCTACTCAGGGTGGACCACCTGGGCGAAGAGGTGGTCGCCAAGCGCCTGCCTAGCATCCGCCTGCTGGCACAGACCTTCGCCGGCAAGGATATGGCCAAGGAGCCGGTGCCGGTCTACCCGACCGCTCACTATACGATGGGC
>JBFFJV010000124.1:0-7369 GCA_041555695.1 Thiohalomonadaceae bacterium
ATGGTGCTGGTGCACTCCCACGGCGATGACATGGCGATCATTAAAAATGAGGCAGTCTGCGACACCCTGCTGGAGTTACAGCATGAGGGAAAGATCCAGGCCGTCGGCATGTCGACCAAGACCGTCGAGGGCGGCCTCTGGTGCGTCGAGAACATGGATGTGGTGATGGCCACCTATAACCCGAGCTACACCGATGAGTTGCCGGTGTTGCAGCGCGCCGCAGAATTGAACAAGGGCGTGCTGATCAAAAAGGGGCTGCAGAGCGGCCACGCCGACAGCGCCGCCGGTGGTGGCGGCGTAGAAGAGGCGCTGCGTTTTGTCTTCGCCCAGCCTGCGGTAGACAGCGTGGTGGTCGGCACCATCAACCCCAAACACCTGCGTGAAAATGTCGCCATTACCGAACGGGTGCTGCGCGGCTGAATATGGCAAGGTCCTCAAAGATCCTCATCGTCGGTCCCGCCTGGGTGGGGGATATGGTGATGGCGCAAGCGCTCTATAAACACCTCAAACAGCGTGAACCCGACTCTCTTATTGATGTCCTGGCACCCGCCTGGTCGCTGCCGCTGCTGGCACGCATGCCCGAGGTTAGGCGGGGGATCGAGATCCCGATGGGCCACGGCGAGTTTGGCCTGGGGGCGCGTTACCGCCTGGGCAGGAGTTTGCGTGATGAAAACTATGACCGCGCCATCGTCCTGCCGCGCTCGTTTAAGGCCGCACTCATCCCCTTCTTTGCTAAAGCCAGGCAGCGTAGCGGCTATCGGGGAGAAATGCGTTACGGTCTGATCAACGATATGCGCACCTTAGATAAAGCGGTGTTGAGTAAAACGGTTGAGCGTTATCTGGCACTGGGTTTTAACAGCGACGAGCCGTTACCGCCACAGACTATTCCCACCCCCCGGCTGCAAGCCGATAAAGAAAACAGTACGGCTCTGTTACAGCACCTGGCGTTGTCTGGCGGAGGTGCGGTGGCCTTGTTGCCCGGTGCCGAGTACGGGCCGGCCAAGCAGTGGCCAATCGCCTATTGGGCGGTGCTGGCGAAGAAGTTACAACAGGCAGGAGAGGCGGTGTGGATCCTCGGCTCGCAAAAGGATCACGCTAACGCCGAGCAGATCGTGACACTGGCCGGTGAGGGGATAGTGAATCTTTGTGGTCGTACCGAACTTGTTGATGCGGTGGACCTGCTTAGCGTCTGCCGTGCCGCCGTCAGCAATGACTCGGGACTAATGCATGTGGCGGCGGCGGTAGGGATCCCCGTCGTCGGTATCTACGGCTCCTCCACCCCTGACTACACGCCGCCGTTGAGTGAGCGCGCGGTGGTGGTTTACCATCGGCTTGAGTGCAGCCCCTGCTTTAAACGGATGTGTCCTCTGGGGCACAGCGATTGTTTAAACGGAATCTCGGTAGATGAGGTCTTTGAGCAGTTAAATAATCAGTTGAACGCGGGAGAGCCGGTGTAATGGCAACGTTTTCTGTTGTACTCATCGTAAAAAATGAGGCGGAGCATCTTGCCGCCTGTCTCGACACGGTATGCTGGGCCGATGAGATCGTGGTGTACGATTCGGGCAGTAGCGATGACACCCTGGAGATTGCCCGGCGCTATACCGACAAGGTCATTGTGGATGCCGACTGGCAGGGCTTCGGCGTGCAGCGTATTCGCGCACAGCAGCATGCCACGACAGACTGGGTGTTGATGCTCGATGCCGACGAGCGGGTGACACCGGAATTACAGGCGTCGATCAAACAGGCACTGGCTGAGGATGATCGCAATCGGGTCTACGATATTCCGCGTCTCTCCTGGGTGTTCGGTCGTTTTATCCGTCACAGCGGCTGGTATCCGGATCGAGTCATCCGCCTCTACCCGCGCGAGGCGGCTGCCTACAACGACTCACGGGTGCATGAAAAACTCCACTACCCGAGCGAGATGACACTGCAACATCTGCACGGCGATCTGATCCACTATACTTACAATGACCTCAACCACTATCTGGTGAAGTCTGCCCACTATGCCGAGGCCTGGGCCGAGCAGCGTCAGCAGCGAGGCAAGAGTGCCAGCCTGTTGCAGGCGTTTGTACATGGCTTAAGTTGCTTCATTAAAATGTATATTGTGCGTGCCGGTTTCCTTGATGGACGGCAGGGTCTGTTGCTGGCGCTGCTCTCAGCTCACTCCACCTTTGTTAAGTATGCGGATCTCTGGGTTCGCCAACAGCAGCAGGACAATGAGTGATGCATATCCTTGAACTCTGTCTCTCTCCAGACCTCGGTGGACTCGAGCTCTATGTGTTTCGCTGCGCCGAGGCACTCAGTCGGCAGGAACGCGTAAGTGCCGTGTTGTGTGAGGAGGGGCGGCTGCGAGAGTATATCGCTCCGCTAAGTGAGGTGCCGCAGCACTTCGTGCAGGTAAAGCTGCGCAAATTACCGTTGCTCGCGGCAAGGGAGCTTGCTCGCCTCATCGACACAGAGCAGGTCGATGTGATCCACGTGCATTGGGGTAATGACCTGCCGCTTGCCGCCTTTGCCAAATACCTCTCACGGCGCAAGCCGCGCCTGGTCTACACCCGGCAGATGCAGCTGACCCGCTCCAAGCGCGATCCCTACCATAATTTCCTCTACACGCAGATGGATGTGATGCTCACTATCACGGAACAGTTGGCTGCATCGGCCCGGCAGAAGTTGCAAGTGCAGGATGCACATAAGGTGCACACCCTTTACTACGGCGTAGCGGAGGCACCGCCGTTGGCTGATGCGCAACGTCAGGCACTGCGTGGCGAGTGGGATGTGCCGGACAACGCTGTGCTGGTCGGTCTGTTCGGCCGCATGGAGCCCTACAAGGGGCAGCACCTGTTTATTGAGGCGCTGGCCGCAGCGAAACGTGACGGACTGAACGTCTACGGTCTGCTGGTGGGTCATGAGATGGAGGCGGGTTATGGCGATATCCTGCGTGCCCAGGCCGAGTCACTCGGTGTGCTTGATCGGCTGGTGTTCCGCCCCTTTACCAGGGAGCCGAAACCGTGGATGCAGAGCTGTGATGCGCTACTGCTCGCTACCATTGAGGAGACCTTCGGCCTGGTGCTGCCCGAGGCGATGCGTGCCGGGATCGCCGTGATCGGCTCCAACCGCGGCGGGGTGCTGGAGATCATAGAGCATGAGAAGAGTGGACTGCTGTTCGAGTCGGGGGACAGTGCCAGTCTCTATACACAGCTACGCCGCTATGTGGAACAGCCACAGTTTCGTACTGAGATGGCCGCAGCGGGAAAGCGTAGTGCTGATGAACGTTTTGGTGAGGCGCAGCATTACAGCCAACTGACGCGCTGGCTTGCTGGGGATTAATCCTGCAGTCGCTGCAGTAAGCGATCAATCGAGCTTGCCGCCGCGGCAATGTCACACGCCGCCACATCCTCGGCCTCTGCCTGTTCTGGTGGTGTGAAGGCTAGTCGCTTGTGTGGCGCATTGGTGGTCTGCCAACGCAGCGGCGTGGCGGAGCGATGGCGCGGGTAGAAGGCGGCAGTGGCGCAGTCCAGTGCGGCGGCAATATGTAGCGGTCCGGTGGAGCCACTAATAAAGAGATCGGCGCAGCGCAGGGTTCGTACCAGCTCTTTAAGACCATTAGCCGAGGTGAAGAGTGCCACATCCCCGCTAATCCCATCCACGACCTGCTGTGCATTCGCCTCTTCTCCCGGTCCGGCGGTGATCACAAAGGCGTTTCCTTCACTACCTATTCTGTTTGCCAGTTCCACATATTGTGTCGCATTCAGGGTACTCGCCGAGCCGCCACTTCCAGGGTGGATGAAGATAAGCCTGGATTCGTCGGACAAGCCCAGGCTTTCACACAGTTGGGATTTTAGTGCGGACTTCTCCTGTGGCAGCGTTAGCAGGGGGCGTTTGATTTCTGCCGGAAGGTAGTCGCCGTTATCTTCACTACTGGCCGTGTATGTTGTGCCGCAATAGTCGGCAAGCAGGCGCAGTGCCAGGTCGATGTTGTAGGCGTACTCCGGTTTTTCTGAGCGCGAGCGGCGCTGGCTAAGACGGTGGTTGTAGAACAATTGTGCCAGTTTTGTCGCAGGGGCCAGGCGATAGGGGATGCATGCCAGCCAGCCTGCCACGGCGATACGGGTAGTGGAGAAGAGGGTGAGGATGGCGTCGAATTTGCCACGGCGAAGCTTTTTTGCCAATGCAACGGCCCCCTCACCTTCATCGATTAGCAGCTCATCGATCCACGGGCAAAGCTCGGCAACAGGTGCCGTATAGGCGGGGACCAGTGCCGTGATGTGTGCCTGAGGCCAGCGCAGCTTGAGTAGTGCCAATGCCGGCCAGGCGAGCATAAAGTCGCCTAGTTTGTCGTTGCGGATTACCAGAACTCGCATTAGTGTTTATATTGCTTAGCCTTAGCAGAGTGCAGGATACGCACCAAGGCCGAGAAGAAGGCGATGTAAAATTTCCAGTCCAGAATCAGCCAGCGGCTGAGGAGTGAAAGGAAGGTGACAGTAACGTGTGATAACCAGTATCCGCTGCCGTGCAGGTGACGCCAGGTGAAGATGAATTTATTGCGCATCGAGACCAGGCGTCGCCGGGTGTGGCTGCGGTAGGCGCTGAGGGTGGAACTTAGCTGGTGATAGACCCGGCACTCGGGTACGTAGGCCAGGTGGTACCCCCGGTGTAACGCACGCATCGTGAGGTCGGCATCCTCCCAGTAGAAGGGGGAATAGATCTCGTCAAAACCGTCTAGCTCCAGCATCATTTCACGACGGCAGACAAAGCAACAGCCGAGCAGGGTAAACTGCTCCCCCAGCTTACCACTCAGTTTGTCGGGCTGCGGTTCTACCCGCTGGTTAAAGCGCAGAAAACCGCGCTTGTAGTAGATCTCGGAGGTAGACTCGGTGTTGATGAGCTTATCGAAGCTGTCAGAGTAGTTGAGAATCTCCCCCTTTACTGAAAACAGTGAGGGATCGGCAAAGTATGGCAGCGCCCTTGTGAAGTATTCCGGGGTGAATGTCACGTCGGTGTTCACGATGCACAATAGTGATTTTGTCGCCGCCCTGACCCCGGCATTACAGGTGGCTGAGAAGCCCATGTTGTGGGGATTCTGGATAAGTTTAATCTGCGGGTAGTGTTGCTGCAGGAAGGGAACGGAGTCATCGTTCGAGCAGTCGTCCACCACAATAACCTCGTGTTCCAGCCCGGCAACGGCCGCGAACAGCGAGGGGAGATTTCGCTGCAGTAGCTGGCGCCCATTAAAATTGGGTAGGATAATGCTTAGGGTAGTAGTAGACATAAATAACGTGCTGAAAAATCCGGTAAATCTTCACGTTACTATAACAGATCAGATAAGGAGAGGCCCTGGAATGTTCAGAAAGCGCCGCAAGGCGGTAAAAGAGGCTGGCATGAAGCGTATCGAGGAGTGCATTTCCTCGAAATATCCCAATTTCAAGGTGGGGAATAATAGCTACGGTTGTCCACAGATATACGGTTGGGGGGAGGACTCAGTGCTGGAGATTGGGGCGTATTGCTCGATTGCGGAGGATGTGAAAATTTTACTTGGTGGTGAGCATCACCCGGAATGGGTTAGCACTTATCCGTTCAACCAGTTTTGGCAAGATGCCTCTCATATTCAGGGACAACCTTATAGTCGGGGTGATGTGCTGATCGGCAGTGATGTATGGATTGGTTTCGGCGCTACCATACTCTCGGGCGTTACGGTAGGTCACGGTGCAGTAATTGGGGCTCATGCCTTAGTGAGACGCAATGTAGAGCCTTATGCCGTTGTAGCGGGAAATCCGGCAAAAGTGGTACGTAAACGTTTTAGTGATAAGCAGATAGAAAAGCTATTGCACATTGCCTGGTGGGAGTGGCCGGAACAAGAAATACGGGGGTGTGTTGACCTGTTGATGAGTGGCGATATTGATTCCTTTCTTATCTACGCAGGCTCGCGAAAAAGCTCCGGGTAGAGCTGCATATTCTCACGCAGATATTGCGGTAGAATTTCGTCTACTGGCATGAAACGGTAGCGTATGTCCCGCCCCAGCAAGTCATGCCCTTTATGCAGCATTTCCTCCAGCTCTTCACGTGAGGCTAGCTTGTGAATGCCAAACTTTTTCTCCTTGGTATGTGCAAACGAGTGAAGTTTGTATATGACACTATCGAGCCCCCCCAGGTAAGTGAAGTGCCAGCCTCCCTCTTCGATCACGGTTACATCGGGCTCACTCAGATCGCGCATCTTGCGGAATGATTTTGTGTCTTCATAGTCGCGGTAAAAGCCCATTACTGAACCTCTCCAGCGCACTTGCCCATTTTTTATGGGGAGTTCTGGTGCTGCCTTGCACTCAACCATAGCCAAGTTGGCAAAGTAGCTGTAGAAGCGCTGCTCGAACACCTTAATGCCGGGCTTGTTCGCGTAGGCTTTTAATTTTTCCGGGTCGGGGATCTCGTCCAGATCGGAGTAGATGATGATGTCATCTGGTCTTGCATTCTTTAGCCCCTCAACGATCTGGTTCTTCTGGTGGTTGTCGTAGTCCATGGGTGTCGGGACACGAAAACGAGTAAAGAAGTTCGGGTAGTGATCCACCACCACGTGAATGATCTTCTTCTCGAAGGCCTTGAAGCGATCCCGGTTCTCGACAAAGTAAAGTGGCTTGGGCTGTTTCTGGAAGGTGCGCGTGGCCTCTACCAGCACAAAGTAGTCAACGACCGGGTCAAGTTCATGGAGCCGGATCTCCAGCAGATCCAGTTCGTTGAAAAAGGCAAAGCAGTCGTAGATCTTTGACATTATTTATCCGCCGTCGCATCAACCAGACGAGAAAAGTATTCAACAGTTTTCGGCAGCCCCTGATCCAGGGTGATCCCCGGCTCCCAGCCCAGCTTCTCTTTTGCCAGGGTGATGTCGGGACAGCGCACCTGCGGGTCATCCTGCGGCAGTGGTTTGTGTATCAGCTTTGAGCTGGAACCGGTTAGCGCGATTACCTTCTCGGCCAGTTCCAGGATGGTGAACTCACCGGGGTTGCCGGTGTTGACCGGACCGGTGATATCATCGGGCGAATCCATCAGTCGCACAAAGGCCTCGATCAGGTCATCGACGTAACAGAAGGAGCGGGTCTGCTGCCCTTCGCCATAGACGGTGATGTCCTCACCGCGTAGTGCCTGGATCACAAAGTTGGAGACCACGCGCCCATCGTTGGGGTGCATGTTGGGGCCGTAGGTGTTGAAGATGCGGGCGATCTTGATCTTTACCCCGTGCTGGCGGTGGTAATCAAAACACAAACTCTCGGCGGCACGCTTGCCCTCGTCGTAACAGGAGCGAATGCCGTGCGGGTTGACGTTGCCCCAGTAGCTCTCAGGCTGCGGGTGCACCTTGGGGTCGCCGTAGGTCTCGGAGGTG